>JAEXKM010000385.1 GCA_023445705.1 Pseudomonadota bacterium | reverse complement strand
GTGTAGATGCGGGCGATGTTGCGCGGATTGAGGGTGTTGATCCGCAGGCCGGTGGCGTCCTCGGTGTAGGCGTAGGTGTAGCCGCCGGCGATCGTCCACTGTGGAGTGACCTTGCCGGTGATCTCGGCCTCGAACCCGCGGGTCTCGGCGCCGCTGACGGCCATGTAGGCCGAGCTGCCGTCCGGAAGCAGGAAGCCGTCCGGCACGGTCGGATCGAGAACGGCGAGGTTGTCCTGCTTGACCAGGAAGCCGACCAGCGAGGCGTAAAGCTGACCGTCCAAGAACTCGGCCTTCAGTCCAGCCTCGTAGTTGGCGCCGATGACGGGGGCGAGCTGCTCGTCGTCCTTGTTCTTGTTGCTCTGCGGCTTGAAGAGGTCGGAGTAGCTGACATAGGCCGAGATCTGCGAGGTGATGTCGAAGACGGCGCCGAAGTACGGCGTCACGCGGTCTTCGGAATAGGCGTTGGAGGTCCGGTCGTAGGCGCCGGCCAGGTCGAAGCGGTCGGTCCAGGTCTTCCACTTGCTGCTGCGCACGCCGACGATGACCTTCAGGCGGTCGGTGGGGTTGAGGCGAAGGGCGCCGTAGACGCCGCTTTCCTCGGTGTGGGTGATCTGGGCGGGCGTGCCGTACTTCAGTAGCACCGGCTCGGGAATACGGCCGTCCCAGGTGCGGAAGTCCGGGATGGTCATGGCGTAAGGACGACGGTCGGAGTCGACCTTGTCGTTGAGGGTCTTGCCCTCGCGATCATAGCCGTTAGCGCCGAGGACGAGTTCGTGCTTGCGGCCGAAGAGCTCGAACGAGCCGGTCAGGTAGACGTCGACCCCGGTCTCGTCCTCTTCGTAGACGTTGTAGTAGTCGGCGACGGTGAGGCCGCTGCCGTCCACCGGATCCGGATATCCGCCGAAGCCGTAGTAGAGCAGGGCGGTGGATTCGCTGTCGCGGCGGTTGACGGCGGCCCGCAGGACCCAGTCGTCGCCTATCTTCTGCTCGACGACGCCGTAGAGGTTGGCGGTGTTCCGGTCCCAACTGCTCCAGCGGGAGGCGACGCTGTAGGACCGGGGCAGGTCGGTGGGCGTGCCGTCGCGGTAGTAGAGCGGCGCCGTGCCCCAGGTCGAGCCGCGGGGCGTGACCTCGAGATAGTCGTAGCCGAGGCGCACGAGCGTCGTCTCGGTCAGGTCGGCCTCGACAACGGCGAGAGCGACTTTGCGCTTCTCCTCCAGGAAGTCGATGTAGGACTCCTTGTCTTCAAAGCCGGCGGCGACGCGGGCCCTGACCCGGCCGTCGGCGAACACGGGGCCGGAGAGATCGGCCTCGATCCGGCCGCGGTTCCAACTGCCGGCGGAGGCGGCGACGGAGCCGGTGATTTCGCGGGTCGGGGTCTTGCGGATCATGTTGATGGTGGCCGATGGGTCACCGGAGCCGGTGACGAGGCCGGTGGCGCCGCGGACCACCTCGATCCTCTGGTAGATCAGGGTGTCGCCCATGGCGCTGTTGCCGGACGAATAGGTCGTCGGCACGCCATCGAACTGGAAGTTGGTGATCGCAAAGCCGCGCGAGGTGAAGTTGATCCGGTTGGAGTCGTTCTCCTGCACGGTGATGCCGGTGGTCTGCTCGAGCACGCCGGCGGTGGTGGTGAGGCCGAAGTCGTCCATGCGGTCGCGGGTGATGACCGTCACCGACTGCGGTGTTTCCTTCAGGGAGAGGGGCAGCTTGGCGGCGGACTCGGTGACCTCGGCGAGATAGCCCTCGCGCTTGCCGGTGACGGTGACGCCGTCGACCGTCGCGGCCGACTCCGCGTCGGCGGCCAGAGCCGGCGAGACGAGCGCCGTGGTGGCGAGAAGCGCGGCGACGCCGCCGAGAACCTTGAAACTACGCACTGGAAAGCCCCCTGACCCATGACTTGCGCCCGGCACGGCGCGAGGGGCGGGTTTAGGGGGATTGAAAGTATTTGCAAGCGATTCTTAGTTTCATTCTCATGTGAGCCGAGATGGGCGGGCGATACGCGTCCCGCCCACAGCGGATCAGGCGGTCACGGCGCCGTGCAGGAGGCTGGCGGCCAGGGCCAGCATCATCAGGCCGACCCCGGTATCCAGGACGCGCCAGGCGATGGGGCGAGCGAACACGGGCGCCAGCAGTCGCGCGCCGAAGCCGAGGGCCGTGAACCAGGCGATGCTGGCGCTGGCCCCGCCGATGATGAAATAGGGACGCTCGGCCGGCGGAACGCTTGCGCCGACCGCGCCCATCAGCATGACCGTGTCGATGTAGACGTGCGGGTTCAGGAAGGTGAAGGCGCCTGCGCCCAGCATGGCCGCGCCCAGGGTCAGGGCCGGTTGCTCCTGCACCACCAGGGCCGACGCGCTCGCGGCGCGCCGCAGCGCCGAGACCCCATACCAGCCGAGGAAAGCCGCGCCGCCCAGGCTGAGCGCCAGGGAGAGGCCCGGAACCAGGCTCAGGATCGCGCCCAACCCGTTGACGCCGGCGAGGATGAGGATCGCGTCCGCGCTCGCGCAGAAAAGCACGATGGGACCGACATGCTCGCGCTTCAGGCCCTGGCGGAGCACGAACATGTTCTGGGCGCCGATCGCCATGATGAGGCCGGCGGAGAGGGCGAAGCCCTTGGTGAAAGCGGGGAGGAGGAGCGCGGTGGTCATGGCGCGCTGATGGGATTTGTGGCGGGTTTAGTCTATCTAAAGATCCTAACGTTGAATTAGGTACACTTAATATGCTGGACTACGCATCGCTGGACGCCCTGGCTGCGGTGGCGCGGGAAGGCAGCTTCGAGAAGGCGGCCGTCTGGTTGGGCGTCACGCCCTCGGCCGTGTCGCAGCGCGTGAAGGGGCTGGAAGAGCGCCTGGGCGCGGTGCTGGTGACGCGCGGCGCGCCCTGTCGCGCTACCGGGATCGGGGCGCAGCTGTGCGCGCACCTGGAGCAGGTGCGGCTGCTGGAGAGCGAACTGACGGCCGACCTGCCGGGATTGTCGACCGCCCATCCGGCGGTGCGGATCGCGGTGAACGCCGACAGCATGAGCACCTGGTTTCCGGCCGCCGCGGCGATCTTCGCGCGGGAGACGGGCGCGACCCTGGACCTGGTGCTGGAAGACGAGGCGCACACGGCCGGCCGCCTGCGATCGGGGGAGGTGCTGGCCGCGGTGACCGCCGACCCGGTCGCGGTCCAGGGATGCCGGACCTATGAACTGGGCGCGATGGCCTATGCCGCCACGGCGACGCCGGCCTTCATGGCCGAGGCTTTTTCAGGGGGCGTGGACGGCGAGAGCCTGCAGCGGGCGCCCATGCTGCGGTTCGATCGGCGCGACATGTTCCAGGCGCAATGGGCGCGGGAAGCGCATGGCGTCGAGCTCGCCGCGCCGGTGCATTGGGCGCCGTCGACCCAGGGCATGCTCGACCTCTGCCTGGCGGGGCTGGGGTGGGCGATGACGCCGCTGGAGCTGGCGCGGCCGTCCCTGGAGAGCGGGCGGCTGGTCGAGCTGCCGCCGCATCACCGGGTGTCGATGCCGCTTTATTGGCAACGGACGCGGCTGGGCGCGCGTCTGCTGGATCAGCTTACCCAGGCGGTCCGCTCGACGACGGCGGCGGTCCTGCGCAGGGAAGGCTGAGGTTCAGGCCAGCGACGGCTCGGGCGCGGGCGCAGGGCTGAGCTGGCCCAGGAGGCGACGCTGTTCCTTGCGGCTGCGGTACAGGAAGTCGTGCGGCAGGCCGAGGCGGACGCTGGCCTGGCAGGGCGGCGAGCGCGGGTCGGCGAAGCGCTCGGCCAGACGGCCGGCCAGCTTCAGAGCGATGCGGTCGGAGGCTCGCAGGTCGAACTCCGGGCCGAGCTCGAGGATCTGGCGGACCTGCTGGGGCAGGAGCGAGACGGCGGCGCGGGCGAGGGCATGGTGGAAGAGCCGCGGCACGCCGGGCGCGGCCTGGCCCGACATGATGATGTCGAGGAACTCCCGGACGATGGGGTGGGCCTCGAAGCCGGGGAGCAGGCGCTGCATCATGGCCATGAAGTCGGCTTCCGAACGCAGCGGGTTCTGGACGCCGTAGAGGCGGGTGACGGCCTCGCCCTCGCGATAGAAGGCGTCGTGCTCGGCGGCCGACAGCGGCGCGACGAAGCGATGGTAGGCGGTCACGAAGCCGTAGCCGGCGGTGGCGCTGACCCAGTCCAGAAGCTCAGGATCGAGGGCCTGGTAGGGGCGGCCGCCGGGCGTATCGCCATTGACGCGGGCGTGCATGTTGGTGACGCCCTGGATGACGCGGCGCGCCGCGCTTTGCGGGCCATAGACGCCGACCATCGCGGCCATGCCCGTGCGGCGCGAGCGGCCGATGGGATCGGCCTTGTAGGTCGAGTGGTCCCAGACGCCCGAGCGGATGCGGGGATCGGCGAACTCCAGCAGGACCGCGGCGACGCCGCCCACGCCCAGGGCGATGGGGTTCTTGAAGATCCGCCACTGGAGGGAGTCCGGCGGCAGGTAGGCCGGCTCGCCCGCCGGCGCGGCGAAGTCCACCTTCCAGCCCATGTAGGACGTGATCTGGTCCATGCGGCTTCCTGCCCTTCCAGTATATCAATCGATATGATTTGAAACGTATCGATCGATATAGTTTGTCGCAACCCGTCCTTTCCCGCAAAGGTGCGCGCATGTCCGGGCAAGCGATTCAGGGCCAAACCCCCTCTGCAGGTTCCGCGCGGGGCGAGGCGGCGCGGACCCGGATCCTGGCCGCGGCGCTACGTGCGTTCGGCGAGAAGGGCTTCAAGGCGGCGACCACGCGCGAGATCGCCCAGGCCGCGGGCGTCAACCTGCCGGCGCTGAAGTACTATTTCGGCGGCAAGGAAGGGCTGTACCTGGCCTGCGCGCGGGAGATCGCGGGGCGCTATGAGGACCGGATGCTGCCGGCGGCGAGCGCGGCGGCGCAGGCCCTGGCCGCGCCCATGCCGGCGGCCGTGGCGCGTAGCCATCTGAAGGCGGTGATCGGGGCGCTGGCCGAACAGCTCATGACCGACCGCGAGGGGGAGGTGTGGACCGCCTTCGCGCTCCGCGAGATGGCCGACCAGGGGCCGGCCTTCGACATGCTCTATGCGCAGCTATGGGCGCCGGGGATCGAGCTGACCGCCCAGCTCACGGCCCGGGCGCAGGGACGCGAGGCGCCCAGCGAGGCCGACCGCATCCAGGCGCTGACCCTGATCTCAGGCCTCACCGCCTTCAGCGTCGCGCGCCCGGTGGCGTTGAGGTCGATGGGCTGGACCGAACTGGACGCAGGCCGCCTGCAGGCCATCCGGCGCGAGATCGAGGCGCAGGTCGACCGGATCGGGTGAGAGGGCGATAGACGGCGTCCAGCGCGCAGTCCTAGCCGATGCAGCGGATCACGACCTTTCCGAAATGGGTTCCGCTTTCCAGGTGGCTGAACGCTTCACGCGCTTCGTCGAAGGCGAACACCCGATCGATGACCGGCTTCAGGCCGCTGGCTTCCACGGCGCGGCTCAGCTCCAGCAGGCCGGCGCGGTCGCCCACGGTGATGTTGCGGAAGTTGGCGCCGCTGGCCTTCAGCGCGAAGAAGTCGATCCCGGGATTATCGGTGCTGAGGAAGCCGATCGACGCGATCTCGCCGCCGACGGCCACGGCGCGCAGCGACTGGCCGATAGTTCCCGGACCGCCGACCTCGACCACGCGGTCGACGCCGCGCCCCCCGGTCAGCTTGCGGACGCTGCGGCCCCACTCCGGATCGTCGCGATAGTTGACGACTTCCGAGGCGCCCAGCGCCTTGAGTTGTTCAGCCTTGGCGATGCTTGAGGTCGTGGCGATGACCCTCGCGCCGACGGCGCGCGCCAACTGAAGGGCGAAGACCGAGACCCCGCCGCTGCCCTGAACCAACACCGTATGACCGGCACGGATCGGCGTTTGGCCGCTCAAGGCCGTCCACGCCGTCAGACCCGCGCAGGGCAGGGCGCAGCCTTCCTCATAGGACAGGCTGTCCGGCAGCTTGACCACCGCTTCTTGGCTGACCGCCTTCAACTCGCACAGCCAGCCGTCGTTCTCCGCGCCATAGCTGTCGGTCTGAATGGTCGAGGGCATCTCGCCGCCGAACCAACGAGGATGGAAGGCGCCCATCACCCGGTCCCCCGCCTTGAAGGCGGTCACTCCTTCGCCGACAGCCACGATCTCGCCGGCGGCGTCGCTGGTTGGGATCAGTCCAGGAACCGCCTTGCGCGGATAGCGCCCGCGCATGATCGCCAGATCGCGGAAATTCAGTGAGACCGCATGCACGCGCACCAACACTTCGCCCCGCTGCGGCTGCGGGTCAGGTTCGGCGCGCTGGCGCAGTTCGTCGAGATCGCCAAACTTGTCGAAGCGGTAGGCGCGCATGCTGGGCTCGTGTCGAAAGCGTCGGGAACGAAGAACGTCGGCATCTAGGCGGGTCGGTTTCGATCTGACAAGAATGGACGAAAAGGTGTCCAAGTCACCCAGAGGTAAGCGAGTGTCCGATCCTCGTCTGGCTGAAGCCAAGGTTCCCAAACTTGCCTGCGTGGAGGATGTGCAGGAAGCGATCTCCATCCTGGAGGGGCGGTGGAAGATGCTGATTGTCGCCCATCTCTATGGTGAGACGGTCCTCCGCTTTTCCGAACTGCGTCGTGCGATCCCGCAGGTGTCCCAGAAGATGCTGATCCAGCAGCTGCGTGGGCTGGAGGAAGATGGGGTGGTTCTGCGCACGATCCACGCTCAAGTCCCCCCGAAGGTCGAGTACGAGCTGACCGAGCTGGGCCGAGGCCTGGGCCCGGTGTTCCTGGCTCTGCTCGACTGGACAGCTCTACGCCGCACGCTCGCCGACGCGTAAGCCTGGGCCGCGCCGGCGAGGGAAGATCCCCGAGCTACTTGTCGCGGCTGGTGCAGGGCGCGCCGTCGGGGCCGGTTTGCGCATTGCAGGTGCGCTGGGTTTCGAGCGGGGCCGTGCTCTCCACCAAGCGGTTGCGGCCATCGGCGCCGCGTTTCAGCTCGAAGGCGTCGTAGAGCGCGCCGCGGGCGGTGCGGGCCTCGAAGCCGATGCGATCCTTCTCCACCGTGACGACCTGGTAGAGCTGGGTGTCCTCGGCGACGCGGTCGGGCTGGGTCAGCGCGCGGTCGTTGAGGGCGTACATCTTCTTGCCCGTGACCGAGACCAGATAGATCGGGCCCTGAGGCTCGCTCGCGTCATGGCGGCGCTTGGCGTCGTCCTTGCCCTTGGCGCTGCTGAGGCGGCTGTAGCAATGGTCGTGGCCCTGGAGGACCAGATCGACGTTGCGACGCTCGAACACCGGGGCCCAGGCGGCCTTCAGGGCCGCGGTGTCCTGGGGCCGGGCGCAGGTGTAGATCGGCTGGTGGAAGACGACGATGCGCCAGAGGGGGCCTGGCTCGGCCAGGACCTTGTCCAGCCAGGCGGTCTGGACGTCGATCTTGCCGAGGTCCAGGGCCGCGGTCCCGTCGAGGACGACGAAGCGCACGCCCTGATAGTCGCTGTAGTAGGTGGTGGCTTCCACGCCGGCCGCGCCGTTGGCGGGCAGGGCGAACTGCTTGGACCAGTGCGGGCCGAGCTGCCGGATCTCGCGGCCGGCGCTGTCAAGGCTCTCGACATACTCGTGGTTGCCGGTGGCGGGCATCTGCGGGACGGTCGAGAAGTTGTAGCCGCCGGCCTGGGTCCACTCGCCCCACTCGTCGTCGTGGATCATGTCGTCACGCTGAGCGACGAGGTCGCCGGCGTGGAGCATGAGGGCCGGCGACGAGGTGCTCTGATAGGCCTGGCGAATGACCCGCGAGCCGAGGCTGAGGATGCCGTTCTGGGTGTCGCCCAGATAGAGAAAGGTGAAGGGCTTGAAGCCCTTGGCCGCGGTGCGGAACTGCAGCCACTCGCTCCATCCCGCCGAGCCGCGCACGCGATAGACGTAGGCGGTGTCGGGGGTCAGGCCCGTGAAGCGGGCCTGGTGGTAGAGCGCCTTGCCGTTGTCGGTCTCGATCGGCTGGACGGTTCCGTCGACGGGCTTGGCGAAGGCCTCGAGGCTGGGGCCGTCGAGCCCCGGGGCGAGCTGCACTTCCGTCGCCGCCTGGGCGGTGTCGGTCCGATAGGCGATGGCCATCTGCGTGGATGGATCGGCGCCGGGGCTGAGCACGATCCGGTCGGCGAGGTTGCGCGCGGCATAGGGCGCCCCCGGCGAGTGAGGAGCCGATTGGGCCGGGGCGGCCCCGGCCGCCGCGAGGCAGGCAAGGGCCGCGGTGGCGGCGAGGAAGCGCTTCATGGGTCTCCAGCCTCCGATCAGAAGTTGGCCCGGACGCCGAACTTGCCGGTCCAGGAGTATTCTTCGTACTGCAGCAGGCGGTCGCGGCCCGGGCCGCGCTGGTAGGCGGTGTAGGGCTCGTCGCCGATGTTGATGAACTCGGCGAAGACCTGGACCTGGTCGTTCACGCGGTAGCGGGCGGTGACGTCCCATTGCAGGTGGTCGCGGACGTAGCGGTCGCTCTCGGCGTCGGAGCCGAGCTCGTCGAGGTACTTGTCGCGATAGGCGGCGGCGACCCGGACGCTGACCGGGCCCTTCTCGTAGCCGAGGGTGCCGTTGAAGGTGTTCCGCGCCGAGGCCTGCAGATCGACCTTGCGGCCCTGAACCTTACCGGTGGCGTCGGTGAAGGTGTAGTTGAAGCCGAAGATCAGGCCGTCGAATGGAGCGGGCAGGCCGAGCAGGGCGTGCTGGTAGTTGAACTCCACGCCGCGGATCTTCGCCTTGTCGCCGTTGACCGGGATGGTCGCCTCGTCGGCGTAGACGCCGTTGAAGGTGATGTTCTTGAACTCGGCGTCGATGATGAAGTCGTCGACGTCCTTGGCGAAGACGCCGAGGGAGACGACCGCGCCCTTCTGGAAGTACCACTCGGCCGAGACGTCGAAGTTCCAGGCGCGGTAGGGCTTGAGGTCGGGGTTGCCGAACTCGCCCTCGCGCTCGTTGTCGTCGTTCTCCTCGATCATGAAGCGCGGCGCCATCTGGCCCGGCATCGGACGGACCACCGACTTGTAGACGCCGGCGCGGAGCAGGACGGTCTCGCTGGCCTCGTAGCGCAGGGCTGCGCTCGGGAGGACGTCGGTGTAGTTCCGCTTGAACGAGGTCGGGGTGACGAAGACGGTGTCCTCGTCCAGCTCGACGCCGTTGTAGATCGCGCCTTCCTCGATCTGCTGGACGAAGTTGCCGCTGACCTTGTTGTCGGTGTGCTCGACGCGGACGCCGGCGATCGCGCGGACCGGGCCACGATCCAGCTTACCCATGAGGTAGCCGGCGACGATGTCCTCGCGGACGTCGTAGTCGGAGACCGCCGACTCGAATTCCGTCTTGATAGGATCGAGTTCGAACTTGTTGATATTGCTGTAGAAGAATGAGCGCGTTTCCGGGCGGCCAGGAACCGGGTCGATAAGCGCGAGAGCGTAGGTCTGGGGCGCCGTGACGTCGCTCAGGTCGAAGTCGCCGTCGTAACCGTCATAGGAATTGACCTGCAGGTCGTAGGTCTTCTTGCGCAGGCGGGCCTTGGCGCCGGCCTGCAGGGTGAGCTCGCCGCCCTCGATGGCGAAGCGGCGCGAGCCGTCGAAGCGCAGGGTGACTTCCTCGTCCTGGGAGAGGCTGAGGGCGGTCTGGTCGGCAGAGTCGAAGCCGTACTCGGTCGGGTCTAGGAAGGCGGTCAGGCCCTTGGTGACCAGGTACTTGGGTTTGCCGAGCTCGCTGTAGTCGAAGCTCACGTCGAGCTCGCCGGGCTCTTCGAAGTCGTGGCGGAAGGTGACGGGATCGAGGGAGCCGTTCTCCTTCTCCTGCGACTTGGCCCAGGCGGCCGAGTAGTCGAAGCGCCAGGCGTCGAACTTGGTGACGCCGCCGAACACCAGCGAGCTGATACGCTGCTCCTCGAAGCGGTCCTTGACGTCCCGTTCGACGCGGATCCGGCCGTCGTCCGAGGAGAACGAGGCGGTGTTGGCGCTGCCGCCGTTGGGGGCCTCGTCCATTTCGAAGATCAGGCGACGGCGATCTTCCTGGTCCTTGAACCGGCTGTGCAGGCCGCGGAGGTAGAGGTCGGTGGTGTCGTTCATGCGGAAGTCGATCGACAGCGAGCCGCCGATCCGTTCCCGCTCGACGTCATAGTCGCGGTACTCGAGGGTGTCGGCGTAGACGACGCCGTCGTCGGAGGTGTCCCAGCCGTCCATCTCGACGTTGTCGGTGGCGAAGCGGCGCTTGTAGTAGGAGAGGCCGCCGGCCACGCCCCAGCGATCGCCGAAGGTGCGCGAGAAGTCGAGGGCGGCCTTGGGCGTCGTCTTGCCGGTGGCGTCGTTGTACGAGGCCTCGAGGGTCACGGCGGTCAGCGGCTTCTTACGGTCGAAGGCGCTGGTGGTGTTGATCTCGATGGAGGCGCCGATGGTGTCGGCGTCCATATCCGGGGTCAGGGTCTTCTTGATCTCGATGGATTCGACCAGCTCGGACGGGATGACGTCGAGGGCGACCGAGCGGACATCGGCCTCCGGCGAGGGGATGCGGACGCCGTTGATCGAGGCGGCGTTGAGGTTCGGATCCAGGCCGCGGACGGCGATGAAGCGGCCTTCGCCCTGATCGTTGAGGACGTTGACGCCCGGGGCGCGGCGGACTGCTTCGGCGACGTTCTGGTCGGGGAACTGGCCGACGTCGTCCCGGGTCAGGACGCTTTCGACGCCATCGGCGCTGCGCTGGCGCGCCACCGAGTTGGCGATGTTGCCGCGGATGCCCACGACCATCAGGGCCTCGACCTCGCCGCCGCCGTCGGCCGTCGCCATGGCTTCCTCGCCCCAGGCGGCTCCGCTGAGCAGCGACGCGCTCAGGGCAGTGGCGGAGAGAAGTTGGATTCGGTTCGTACGGCGCAACATGCAGGCCCCCATTTGAAGTGGGGGCCGCTTAGTGGAGGTGCGCGACGCTTCTGCGAAGGAAGATTGACGGCTGGACGACATCGCCCGGATTCAGGGCGGCTTGGCCATGGGGGGAGGGGGCTGTGTCCTTCTCCACACAGGAGTCGGGAGGGACAACCGTGTCGTGGAGAACGGCGTTCTTTGGTCGAGGCCCTAGCCCCTCACCCTTCCTCTCCCCTGAGGGGAGAGGGGACTCGAGCGAAGCCGGTGTCGGACGGGGCGGGCGTCGTTCGTCCTTGGAACATCAGCCCGGAGAAGATCATGTCGAGCAGCAGACCGACCATCACAGCCTTCGCCAGTTCGCCCGACGAGGGCCAGGGTCAGGCGCGCGACATGCGGGTGCGTTGGGCGTTCGAAGAGGTGGGCCAGCCCTATGACGTACGGCTCGTCTCATTCGAGGAGATGAAAGCGCCCGCGCACCTGGCCCTGCATCCGTTCGGGCAGATCCCGACCTATGAGGAAGGCGAACTGGAGCTCTTCGAGTCCGGGGCGATCGTGCTGCATATCGCCCGCGGTCACCCGGCCCTGCTGCCGGCGGACGAGAACGGCAGGGCGAGGGCGATCATGTGGATGTTCGCGGCGCTGAACACCATCGAGCCGCCGATTCTGGACCATGAAATGGCCGGCTACACCGAGGAGGGCGAGAGTTGGCATGAGGCGCGTCTGCCTATCCTGGAGGGACGGATCAGCAGCCGGCTGGAGCGGCTGTCGCGGGTGCTGGACGAGGCCGAATGGCTGGAGGGCGAGTTCACGGCCGGCGACCTGATGATGGTGACGGTGCTGCGCAGGCTGGAGGGGTCGGACATGCTGGCGCAACATCCGAACCTTCTGGCCTACGTCGCTCGGGGCAAGGCGCGGCCGGCGTACCAGCGTGCGTTCGCAGCCCAGCTGGCGGTGTTCGAAGCGGCGAGCCGCGGCTGACGCTTTTGCTGAAGCTTGGGGCGATGATAGGTTCGGGCGAGGCCGGCTGAGGGAGCGGCGCCACGAAACTAGGAGCCGGCCCTGAGGCGCCTCAACTACCGTACGCGTGTGTTCGCGACAGCGATGGCTTCGGTCGCCGGCTATGTCGACGCCATCGGCTTCCTGCTGACGGGCGGCTACTTCGTCTCCTTCATGAGCGGTAACTCGACGCGGCTCGGGGTGGACCTGTTCCAGCGGGCCGACGACGCGCTGCTGGCCGCCAGCCTGATCGCGGCCTTCGTCGGTGGGGTGATGCTGGGCGCCACGGTAAGGCGGCTTCGCAGGCGCCGGCCCGAACCGGCGATCCTGATGCTGCTGGCGGCGATCCTCGCGATCTGCGGCTATCTGGCGACCCATGCCATGCACCTGCCCGCGGCGCTGCTGCTGGCGGTCGCCATGGGCGCGGAGAACACGGTGTTCGCGGAGGGCGGCGAGGTGCGGCTGGGGGTCACCTACATGACCGGAGCGCTCGTAAAGGTGGGCAAGGGCTTCGTATCCTCGCTGTTCGGGGAAGAGCCGTTCGCCTGGGCGCCGCACCTGATGCTGTGGGTCGGCCTGGTCGTGGGTGCGGTGACGGGCGCGGCGACCTTCGCGCGGTTGGGGGCGCCGGCGCTATGGATTGCGGCGGGCGCCTTCACGGTGCTGGGCGCGCTATCCCTGACGCTTTTCGCGCCGCGCGAGCGCGAGGGCTGAGGGCGTCAGACCAGGCGATACGAGCCGAGGTCCTCGAAGCGGCCGTCGGGGCCCAGGCCGCGGGCGGTGACGCGGATCGCGCGGCCGTCGATCTCGACGCCGTGCCATCGGGCGGGCGTGTGATGCCCGTCCAGGCTGGCCGAGGCCGAGGGCGCGCTGAGGACCGGCACGGCGCCTTTCGGCCCCACGATCCTGCTGATCGCCGGCTCGTGGCCGTGGCCGTGGAGGATGAGGTCGACGCCGCGGGCCTTGATCACCGCGCGGAAGGCCTCGCCGTCCTCCAGCGACTTGCGCTTGCTGACCACGCCTTTGGCGGGCGGATGGTGGATGAGGAGCAGGCGGAAGAGGTCTTGCCCATCCAGGGAGGCCAGCAGCCGGTCGAGGGCGTCGAGCTGCTCGGCGCCGACGCGGCCGGTGGCGAGCCATGGCGCGGTGGGAACCGCCGAGTTGACGTTGACGATGGCGACGGGGCCACGCCGGCGCAGGGTCGGAAAGGCGGGCTGGTCCTCATCGCCCAGCCACTCGCGCCAGGGGGCGAAGCGTTCGGGCGCGCCCTTGGCGACCAGGGCGTCGTGGTTGCCCGGACTGACGGTGATCTGGGAGGGATCGCCCAGGCTCTGGAGCCAGGCGCGAGCGGCCTCGAACTCGGCCGGGGCGGCGAAATTGATGATATCGCCGGTGAGGGCGACATGGTCGGGCCCGTAGGCGCGGATGTCGTCCGTCAGGGCCTTCAGGACCTGCGTCTGATGATCCTGGCCCTTGCGTCTCCAGGCGAAGGCGCTCAATCCCCTTTTCGAGAACAGGTCGCTCTTCTGCAGGGCGTTGGCCGGCGGCTGCAGGTGCGGGTCGGTCAGATGCGCAAGGCGGAAGGGCGGCAAGGCGGCGATGGTTTCTAGCGAGGGACTGCGAAGCTGATTATCAGTTCCATATAATCAGAGCGCGGTTGGCGGAATTGACGAAAGCAGCAGAAGCCGGCGGTCCGAGCGCCATCGTGATCGGAACGGCGCAGGCGCGCATCTGGGGCATGAGCCCCGCCGAGCGCCTGGAGCGCATCTATCAGCGGCTGGGCCTGGCGGCCAGCGGCGCGCCCGACCCTGCGCGCGGGGTGGTCGTGGCCGACTCCGGCTGGGTGTTCGACGAGTCCCTGATCAAGGCGCTGGCCGAGCGGCCCGACGTGGTGCTGACCGACGAGACCGGCGCGCCGGTGGCGATGCATGGCCGCGGCGAGCCGATGCGCAAGGCGCTGGAGCAGTTGGAGGCGGGCGCGAGCCTGGCCGAGGCTGCGCCGGCGGAGTTTCCTCGCCTAGGGCCGCTGGAGCTGGGTTCGGCCTACAACAGCGCGCTGCGCAAGCGCGAGCCGCCGGTGCTGGTGCGGCTGACCGCCGATAACCGCGCGGCGGTGGAGAAGCGGCTGTTCCAGGGCTCCTACAAGGGCGTGACGGACGTCGTCACCAAGTACGTCTGGCCGCCGCCGGCGCGGGTAGTGACGCGCTGGTGCGCCCTGGCCAAGATGACGCCTAACCAGGTGACCTTTATCGGCTTCCTGCTGGTGCTGGCGGCGTTCTACCTGTTCTGGACCGCGCACTTCGGCTGGGGCCTGGTCTGCGCCTGGATCATGACCTTCCTCGACACGGTCGACGGCAAGCTGGCGCGGGTGACGCTGACCAGCTCCAAGATCGGCAACGTCTTCGACCACGGCATCGACCTGATCCACCCGCCGTTCTGGTGGTGGGCCTGGCTGGTGGGCGTGCAGGCCGGCCTGCATCCGGTGGGCCAACCGGCGCTAATCCTGGCGGTGATCGTCGGCGGCTATGTCTTCCAGCGGGTGCTGGAGGGAATCTTCCTGTCC
>JAEXKM010000058.1 GCA_023445705.1 Pseudomonadota bacterium | reverse complement strand
GACGAGCGCTTCGCCGCCGCCGTGGCGATCTTCCACCAGCGCTATTCGACCAACACCTTCCCCGAATGGCGCCTGGCCCAGCCCTTCCGGATGCTTGCCCACAACGGCGAGATCAACACCAAGAAGGGCAACGTCAACTGGATGAAGTCCCACGAGATCCGGATGGCGGCCGACGCCTTCGGCGAGATGGGCGACGACGTGAAGCCGGTCATCCAGGACCCGCACGGTTCGGACTCCATGGCCCTGGACAACACCTTCGAGGTGCTGGTCCGCGCCGGCCGCGACGCCCCCATGGCCAAGGCCCTGTTGATGCCCGAGGCGTGGAACGCCCGCTCCGACGAGCAGATCAAGCCGGCCCATAAGGCGCTCTACGCCTACTGCAACTCGGTGATGGAACCGTGGGACGGCCCCGCCGCGATCTGCGCCACCGACGGCCGCTGGGTCGTGGCCGGCAAGGACCGCAATGGCCTGCGCCCGCTGCGCGTGGCCTATACCGACGACGGCCTGCTGATCATGGGCTCGGAGGCCGGCATGTGCCGCGTCGAAGAAACCCGCATCGTGCGCAAGACCCACATCTCGGCCGGGCGGATGATCGCCGTGGACCTTGTCGAAGGACGCCTCTACGGCGAGGACGAGATCATCGACGATCTCGCCGTCCGCCACCCCTACGACCAGTGGCTGGGCAACATGGTCGATCTGGAAAAGCAGATCGCTCCGGGCCCCGAGCCGCGGGCCTATGGCCGGGAAGAACTGGTCCGTCGCCAGGTGGCCGCCGGCCTCAGCCTGGAGGACATCGAGCTCATCCTCGCCCCCATGGCCGAGGACGCCAAGGAAGCCGTCGGCTCCATGGGCGACGACACCCCGCTCGCGGTGCTGTCCGAGCAGTATCGGCCCCTGTCGCACTTCTTCCGCCAGAACTTCAGCCAGGTGACCAATCCGCCGATCGACTCCCTTCGGGAGACGTCGGTGATGAGCCTGAAGACGCGGTTCAAGAACCTGGGCAACATCCTGGCCCAGGACGAGGCTCAGACCGACGTCTTCGTGCTGGAAAGCCCGGTCCTGACCACCGGCATGTACCAGCGCATCGTCGAGTTCATCGGCGCCAAGAGCGTCGCTGTCATCGACTGCACCATGCCCATCCCGGCCGCGGAAAGCCGCGCCGGCGACGCCCTGCGCGCCAATCTCGACCGCATCCGCGCCGAGGCCGAGGACGCCGCCCTGCGCGGCTGCGCCACCATCGTGCTGACGGACGAGGCTTGCGGGCCGGACCGCGTCGCCCTGCCGATGATCCTGGCCACCGGCGGCGTACATTCCTCGCTGGTCGCCAAGGGCCTGCGCTCCTACGTCTCGCTGATCGTCCGCTCGGCCGAGTGTCTCGACACCCACTATTTCGCGGTGCTGGTCGGGGTCGGCGCGACGGCGGTGAACGCCTATCTGGCGCAGGAGAGCTTCCAGGATCGCCTCGAACGCGGCCTGGCCGGCGACCTGACGCTTCGCGACGTCTGCATGAACTACAAGCACGCCATCGAAGGCGGGCTCCTGAAGATCATCGCCAAGATGGGGATCGCGGTGATCTCGTCCTATCGCGGCGGCTACAACTTCGAGGCCTTGGGCCTGTCGCGGGCGCTGGTGGCCGAGTTCTTCCCCGGCATGCCCTCGCGCATTTCCGGCATCGGTCTGGCCGGCCTCGAGGCCAAGGCGCTGGAGCTGCATCGCAAGGCCTGGGACGCCTCGGCGATCTCACTGCCGGTCGGCGGCTTCTACAAGGCCCGGCGGTCCGGCGAGAGCCACGCCTTCGAAGCGCGGATGATCCATACGCTGCAGCGCGCCTGCGACACGGGCGACTACGCGACCTTCAAGGCCTTTTCCGAAGGCATGCGGCGCATGCCGACCATCCAGCTGCGCGACCTGCTCGACCTGCGCTCCACCGAGCGGTCGGTGGACACCGACGAGGTCGAGAGCGTCAACGAGATCCGCAAGCGTTTCCTGACCCCGGGCATGAGCATGGGAGCCCTCAGTCCCGAGGCGCACGGGGTGCTCAACATCGCCATGAACCGGATCGGCGCGAAGAGCGTCTCGGGCGAAGGCGGCGAGGACCCGGCGCGCTACAAGCCCCTGCCCAACGGCGACAACCCGAACTCGGCGGTCAAGCAGATCGCCTCGGGACGCTTTGGCGTGACGGCCCAGTACCTCAACGAGTGCCGCGAGATCGAGATCAAGGTCAGCCAGGGCGCCAAGCCTGGCGAAGGCGGCCAGCTGCCCGGCTTCAAGGTCACCGAACTGATCGCCAAGCTGCGCCACTCCACCCCCGGCGTCATGCTGATCAGCCCGCCGCCTCACCACGACATCTATTCGATCGAGGATCTGGCCCAGCTCATCTACGACCTCAAGCAGATCAACCCCGAGGCGCGGGTCTGCGTGAAGCTGGTCGCCATGACCGGTATCGGCGCGATCGCGGCGGGCGTGGCGAAGGCCAAGGCCGACGTCATCCTGATCTCCGGCAACGTCGGCGGCACCGGCGCCTCCCCGCAGACCTCCATCAAGTACGCCGGCGGGCCCTGGGAGATGGGGCTTTCCGAGGCTCACCAGGTGCTGACCCTCAACAACCTGCGCCACTCGGTGCGGCTGCGTGCGGACGGCGGCATGCGGACCGGCCGCGACGTCGTCATCGCCGCCATGTTGGGCGCCGAGGAGTTCGGCATCGGGACCGCCAGCCTGATCGCCATGGGCTGCATCATGGTGCGCCAGTGCCATTCCAACACCTGCCCGGTGGGGGTCTGCACCCAGGACGAGGCCCTGCGCGCCAAGTTCTCCGGCAGCCCGGAGAAGGTCATCAACCTCTTCACCCTGATCGCCGAGGAAGTGCGCGAGATCCTCGCCCGACTGGGCTTCCGCACGCTCAACGAGATCGTCGGCCGCACCGACCTGCTGCAACAGGTCTCGCGCGGCGGCGAACACCTGGACGACCTCGACCTCAACCCCCTGCTCGTGAAGGCCGACCCCGGCCATCATGCGCCCTACTGCACCGTCGAGGGGCGCAACGAGGTGCCCGACACCCTCGACGCCCAGATCGTGCGCGACGCCGCCCCGCTGCTCGAGCGCGGCGAGAAGATGCAGCTCACCTACACGGTGCGGAACACCGCCCGCGCGATCGGCTCGCGGACCTCGTCGCACATCGTACGGCGGTTCGGGATGGAAGGACTGCCGCCCGGCCACCTGACCGTTCAGCTCAAGGGCTCGGCGGGCCAGAGCCTGGGGGCCTTCGCCGTCCAGGGCCTGCGCATCGAACTGACCGGAGAGGCCAACGACTATGTCGGCAAGGGCCTGTCGGGGGCGACGCTGGTCATCCGTCCTTCGCCGCACCTGACCGCGCCGCACGCCAACGCCATTGTCGGCAACACCGTCCTCTATGGGGCCACCAGCGGGAAGCTGTTCGCCGCCGGACGCGCCGGCGAGCGCTTCGGCGTCCGCAACTCCGGCGCCTCGACCGTGGTCGAGGGCTGCGGCGCCAACGGCTTGGAGTACATGACCGGCGGCCGCGCCGTGGTGCTGGGCCCGGTGGGCTTCAACTTCGCGGCCGGCATGACCGGGGGCATGGCCTATGTCCTCGACCTCGAAGACCGCCTGCCGACCATGCTTAACCGCGACAGCGTGCTGCTCCAGCGGATCGGGACCCGGCACTGGGAAGCCGAGCTGAAGGGCCTGGTCGAAGAACATGCCCGCGAAACCGGCTCGATCTTCGCCGCCGACATCCTGCGCGACTGGGATCGCCACCTGCCGAAGTTCTGGCAGGTCGTTCCCAAGGAGATGGTCCACCGCCTCGACAAGCCCCTGGCCGAAGAAGAGGCGGTTCACCACCGGGCCTAGGACCGTCTAGAGCGGTTCGACCCCGACGTAGCGGGCGCGCGGCCTGATCAGCGCGCCCGTCTGCTCCTGCTCGATGGCGTGGGCGATCCAGCCGGCGCAGCGGGCGATGGCGAAGAGGGCGAAAGGCGCGTCTTCCGGCAGCCGCAGCGCCTTGGTCATGGCGATCAGCGCGAAGTCGACATTGGGCGCCAGACCGGTCATGCCCGTCACCGCCGCCTGCAGCCGGGCCATGTCCGGGGTCGGCGAAAACCGGTCCAGCAGCGCCTGGGCCCGGGGATCGCCCTCCGGATAGAGATAGTGACCAAAGCCCGGGATCAGCCGGTCCTCGGCAAGGCGCGCAGCCACCGCCGCGCGAGGCCCTCCCGGCAGGGCGGCGTCTCTCGCCAGGCTCTGGACGGCCATGGCCGCGCCCCCGTGCCGCGGCCCCGACAAGGCCGACAGGCCCGCAAGCGCCGAGGCCGCGAGCGATGCGCCGGTCGAGGCGGCCACGCGCGCGGCGAAGGTCGAGGCGTTCAGTTCATGGTCGGCCAGCAGCACCAGCGCGCGCCGGATGAGGTCCGCGCCTGGGCCGCCGGGACCTAGCCCCCAGGCGAAGGCCAGGCGGTTGGCGATCGCCCCGCCCCCGACCTCGCCGGCCACGGCGTCGGTCAGCACATCCAGCAGGGTCGCGGCCTCCACCGCCAGGGCCAAGGGATTGCGCCCGCGGGCTGGAGGATCGACCCCCGCTCGGGTGGCCAGGGCCAGAAAGGCGCGTGAGCGCATGTCCGGCCCTTCCGGCGGTCTGGGCCGGTCGGTTCGCTTCAAGGCCGCGCCATGCCCGCCGCGCAACAGGCGGGCGACCGACTCCAGGGTTTCGGTGTCGGCCAATTCGACGGCGTCCCGGCCGCGATAGAAAAGCCGCCCGCCCGAGATCGTGGTGATGGCCGAGGCCAGGACCGGTTCGCCCCAGGCTATGGCGCCTGCCGCCACGTCCGACACCTTGCGGCTGCGGCTCTTGCGGTCCGCCAGCGCGGCGATGTCGGCCATTCGATAGAGGCTGCGGCGCGGATCCTTTGGATCGGGCCGTACCTGCACCCTGCCCCGGCTGACATAGGCGTAGAGCGTCTGCGGCCGCACGCCCAGGCGCGAGCGAGCCTCGTCGGCGGCGATCCATTCCGGCTGTCGGGAGGCGGCTGCGGGGCTCATATGTTGATTATATTGATCAAGATTGACGACATTAGCGTGGAGGCAAATATCGCGGCGAGCAACAGGAGATTTCGCCATGTCCGACGGTCTTGAAGACGTCATCGCCGCCAACACCGTCCTCTCGGAAGTCGACGGCCAACGCGGCGTCCTGATCATCCGCGGCCACTCCCTGGACGAACTGGCCGGAAGAACCTCTTTCGAAGACGTCGCCCATCTGCTGTTCGACGGCTTCTTCGACAATCTGCCGCAGGACCTGCGGCCCGGTCTGGCCGCCGCCCGCCGCGAGGTGTTCGCGGAGGTCAGCGCCCTGGACACCGGCCTGCTGGACCGCAACCCGGTGGAAGGCATGCGCGCCCTGACGGCGCGGCTGGGCGACGGCGACGACCTGGCCACGGCGCTCCGCCTGCTCGCCGGGCCGGCGGTGTTCACGGCGGCGGTGGTGCGGGCCCAGGCCGGCCAGGCCCCGGTCGCTCCCGACATCTCGCTGGGCCACGCCGCAGACATCCTGCGGATGCTGAGCGGGCGCGAACCGACCCCGGAGGAAGCCGCCGCCCTCGACACCTATCTGGTCACGGTCAGCGACCACGGCCTTAACGCCTCGACCTTCGCGGCCCGCGTGATCGCCTCGACCCGCGCGGGCCTGACCTCGGCGGTGCTGGGCGGGATCAGCGCCCTCAAGGGGCCCCTGCACGGCGGCGCGCCTGGACCGGTCATCGAAATGCTGGACGAGATCGGCGAGCCCGGGCAGGCCCGCGCCTGGATCGAGGCGGCGCTCGCCCGCGGCGACCGACTGATGGGCTTCGGCCATCGGGTCTACCGGGTTCGCGACCCGCGGGCGGACGCCCTGAAGGCGGCGGTGCGCCGGCTCGGCGACGGGTCGAACATGCGGCCCGGCCGCATCGCCTTCGCCGAGGCGGTGGAGGCAGCGGCCCTGGCGATCCTCAAGGAGCACAAGCCCGACCGCGCCCTGGACACCAATGTCGAGTTCTACACGGCACTGCTGCTGGAAGCCCTGAACTTCCCGCCCTCGGCTTTCACCTGCGTCTTCGCCATGGGCCGTGTCGCCGGCTGGATCGCCCACGCCCGCGAGCAGGTCGCCGGCGGCCGGCTCATCCGTCCGCAGTCGGTCTATGTGGGGCCGACGCCAATCGCCGCATAGGGCATGTGATTAACTGTCATCCCGGTTTTGGCCGCCGGCCGAAGACCGGGACCCATACGCGCCGGAATGACGGAAGTTAGCGGTGAGATGGTGGCCGAAATTCCTTCCATCAGGTGTTCATGGGTCCCGGCCCTCCGCTTCGCTACGGCCGGGATGACACCTTTGCTCAATGGGCCCCGTGCCCACACACCGGGCATTCCGGATCGGCCCCAATCCGGACCGTCCGGCTCTCCCCGCCAAGGCCGTCATAGATCATCAGCCGCCCGGCCAGGGGCTCGCCGGCTCCGGCCACCAGCTTGATGGTCTCCAGCGCCATCATCGAACCGATGACGCCGGCCAGGGCGCCGACCACGCCGACCGCCACGCAGGTTTCGGCGTCCGGCGGGACATCGGGCACCAGGCAGCGATAGCAGGGGTGCCCGCGGAACACGCCGACCTGTCCGGTCCAGCGGCCGATCGCGCCCGAAACCAGGGTGCGTTCGTGGCGAACACAGGCCTCATTCACCGCAAAACGGGTGGCGAAATCGTCGGTCCCGTCCAACACCAGGTCCACGCCGGACACCAGCGGCCCGAGGTTGCACGGCTCCACATGGACCGGCGCGCAATCCACGTGGACGTGGGGGTTGAGGGCCCGCAACTGGTCGGCCGCAGCCTCCACCTTCAGCCGTCCCACGTCGTCGCTGCGAAAAATCACCTGGCGCTGAAGGTTCGAGGCGTCGACCACGTCGGCGTCGGCCAGCACGATCCGGCCGATCCCGGCGGCGGCTAGATAGAGCGAGGCCGGGGCGCCCAGCCCCCCTGCCCCCACGATCAGGACGCTGGCCGCCTTCAGCCTCTGCTGGCCCTGGCCCCCGACCTCGCGCAGCACGAGATGGCGGGCGTAGCGTTCGACCTCGTCGTCGGTGAAGCTCATAGCTGTCCGTCCGTTCTCGACGCGCCAGCCTGCCGACTGATCGCACCGCGCTTGACCTTGCCGGCCCCCCTGGCCACATCGAGAGCCATGACGACAAGCTCGAACTTTCCAGATTGGCACGGCACCACCATCCTCGCGGTGCGCAAGGGCGGCAAGACCGTGATCGCCGGGGACGGCCAGGTCTCCATGGGCCAGACCGTGGTCAAGGGCAATGCGCGCAAGGTCCGCACCCTGGCCGGCGGCAAGGTGCTGGCCGGCTTCGCCGGCGCGACCGCCGACGCCTTCACCCTGATCGAGCGCCTGGAGGCCAAGCTCGAGCAATATCCCGACCAGCTCGCCCGCGCCTGCGTCGACCTCGCCAAGGACTGGCGGACCGACCGCTACCTGCGCCGCCTGGAGGCCATGCTGCTGGTGGCCGACAAGGAGTCTATCTTCACCGTCACCGGCGTCGGCGACGTGCTGGAGCCGGAAACCGGCGTCGCCGCGATCGGTTCGGGGGGGAACTACGCCCTGGCCGCAGCCCTGGCCCTCGCCGACACCGAGCTTTCGGCCGAAGAGGTGGCGCGCAAGGCGATGGGGATCGCCGCCAAGATCTGCGTCTACACCAACGGGGAACTGACGGTTGAGAGCCTCTAGCCTCCTCCTGGCTGCAGCTCTCCTACTTCCAGCCGCCTCCGCGGCAGCCCAGGCCGATCCGGCCGCGGTCGTCGCGGCCGAACGCACCTTCGCCGCTGACGGCCTGGCGCTGGGGATCAAGCGATCGTTCCTCAAGCACGCCGCGCCGAACGCCATCCTCTTCGCCCCGAATCCGGTGAAGGTCGCCGATTACTTCGGCGCCCGGCCCGACAAGCCCAATCCGCCCCTGGTCTGGTGGCCGGTCTGGGCGGCCATCGCCCGATCCGGCGATATGGGCTTCACCACCGGTCCCTCGACCTTCGACGGCAAGCCGAACGGCTGGTTCTTCACCGTCTGGACCCGCCAACCCGACGGCGGCTGGAAATGGGTCTATGACGGCGGCGCGCCCAGCGATCAGGCGGCAGCCCCGCCGCAGGGCTCCGAACCCGCCTATCTCGCGCCGGCAACCGGCGCCGCCATGGACGCGCAATCCGCCATGGCCGGCGTGCGCGCCGCAGAGGCCGAGCTTGCCAGGGCGGCCGCTTCGAACGTGACGGCGGCCTATCTGGCCGTCCTGGCGCCCGACGCCCGCGTGACCGGCTCCAAGGCCGCACCCGCCACGACTCCGGCGGCGGTAAGGGCCGAATTGGCCCAGCGCGCCAAGGCGATCACCTTTTCGCCGCTAGGCGGCGGCGCTTCCCGGGCCGGCGACCTGGCCTGGACCTACGGCGATGCGACCTGGTCGAAAGACGGCGCGAAAGCCCGCGGGCACTATGTTCGCGCCTGGCAGAACCGCAGCGAGGGCTGGCGACTCGTCTACGATCAGATTCTTCCTGTCGCAGAGCCCACCTCGTGACTATCTAGGCCGCTATGACTGAGTTTTCCCCCCGCGAGATCGTCTCCGAACTCGACCGCTTCATCGTCGGCCACCCTGACGCCAAGAAGGCCGTGGCCGTGGCCCTGCGCAACCGTTGGCGTCGGCGCCGGGTGCCGGCCGACCTGCGCGACGAGGTCACCCCGAAGAACATCCTGATGATCGGCCCGACCGGGGTCGGCAAGACCGAGATCGCCCGCCGACTGGCCAGGCTCGCCCAGGCGCCCTTCCTGAAGGTGGAGGCCACGAAGTTCACCGAGGTCGGCTATGTCGGCCGGGACGTCGACCAGATCGTCCGCGACCTGGTGGAAAGCGCCATGGCCATGGTCCGCGACAAGCGCCGGGCCGGCGTGCGCGCCCGCGCCGAAGCCGCCGCCGAGGAGCGCCTGCTCGACGCCCTGACCGGTCCCGGCTCCACCGCCGCCCGCGACTCCTTCCGCAAGAAGCTCCGCGCCGGCGAGCTGGACGACAAGGAGGTCGAACTGACCCTCGCCGACACCGGCGGCGGCATGCCTATGTTCGACATTCCCGGCCAGCCGGGCGCCCAGATGGGCATGCTCAATCTCGGCGAGATGATGGGCAAGGCCTTCGGCGGCCGGACCAAGACCCACAAGACCACCGTCTCCGGCGCCTGGGCCCCGCTGATCGCCGAGGAAAGCGACAAGCTGCTCGATCAGGAGGCCCTGACCCAGGAGGCCCTGGAGCTGGCCGAGAACAACGGCATCGTCTTCCTGGACGAAATCGACAAGGTCGCCTCGGCGCGAGAGCGCTCCGGCGCCGACGTCAGCCGCGAGGGCGTGCAGCGCGACCTGCTGCCCCTGATCGAAGGCACTACCGTCTCGACCAAGTACGGGCCGGTGAAGACCGACCACATCCTGTTCATCGCCTCGGGCGCGTTCCACGTGGCCAAACCCTCGGACCTGCTGCCCGAACTGCAGGGCCGGTTGCCGATCCGGGTCGAGCTGAAAGCCCTGACCCGCGACGATTTCCGCCGCATCCTGACCGAGCCGGAAGCCAATCTCGTCCGCCAGCATCAGGCGCTGCTGGCCACTGAGGGCGTCACCCTGACCTTCACCGAGGACGCCATCGACGCCCTCGCCGACGCCGCCGTCACCGTGAACGGCACGGTGGAGAACATCGGGGCCCGGCGCCTGCAGACCGTGCTGGAGAAGGTGCTGGAAGAGATCAGCTACACCGCCTCCGACCGCAACGGCGAGACCATCGCCATCGACGCCGCCTATGTGAAGCAGCGCCTCGACGGCCTGGCCCAGAACACCGATCTCAGCCGGTTCATTCTGTAGCCCTGACTGCCGCCCCTAGACGGCCTTCGCCAACGCCCGGCCCTTGGACCAGGCGCCGTAGACGAACGCCGCCGCCCCGGCCCAGATGAAGGCGAAGGACAGCGCCCGCATGGGCGTGAACGCTTCGCCCTGGCTCAGCCCAATGACGAAGGCGATGGTCGGGGCGATGAACTGGAGGAAGCCCATCAGCGATAGCGGGATGCGCCGCGCGGCCCACGCGAACAGCAGCAGCGGCACGGCGGTGATGGGGCCGGAGGCGATCAGCCAGGCGGCGGTGACCGGCGAGGCGGTCAGATGGCTCGCCCCCTGGGCTTCCAGCCAGAACATGTAGGCCAGGCCCGGGACGGACAGGATGAGGCATTCGATAAAGAGGCCCGTCTGCGCTTCGGCGGCCACCTGCTTTCGCACCAGGCCATAGGCGCCGAAGCTGATCCCCAGCACCAGCGAGACCAGCGGCAGGTGGCCAAGCGCGGCGGTCTGGATGACCACACCCACGCCGGCCAGGCCAATGGCGACCTTCCCGAGCCCGGTAATCCGTTCACGGAAGAATAGGGCGCCGGTCGCCATGTTGATGAGCGGGGTGATGTAGTAGCCGAGGCTGGTCTCCAGCAGCCGGCCGCTGTTGACCGCCCAGATGTAGACGCACCAGTTGCAGGCGATCAGCGCCGCCGACAGGCAGAGCAGCCGCAGCACCTTCACATCGCGAAGCACGGCGACGACCTGCCGCCACTGCCGGGCCAGCAGCACGAAGATCAGCGCGGTCGGCGTCGCCCAGATCGTCCGGTGCGCGAGAATCTCCCAAGGACCCACACCCTGCCGGCCGATGGCCTGGAAAACCAGGGGCACGAACCCCCAGATCACATAGCAGGCGACCCCGGCGGACAACGCCGAAGTGTTCATCTGGGCGGAATCGTCCTTGGCCACGGGCGGGCCTTTCAAGTCAGGAGGAAGCTAGCTGCGGTCGGGGAGGCGCGCGGGGCCTCATACCTAGGCCGCTGGCGGCCGCGAGCAAGCCCTGGCGCCCCCTTTCTTCTCCCCTTGGGAGAGAAGTCACAGGCTCGCCTCACCCCAGCGCGCGCGCCAGAGCCTCGACCACCCGCGCCACGTCCTCGTCCGCCATCCCCGGGAACAGCGGCAACGAGAGGCAGCGCGCGTACCAGACGTTCGCGCCGGGCAGGGTCAGTTCGCCATAGCGGCCGCGGTAATAGGGCTGAGTGTGGACCGGGATGTAGTGGACCTGGGTCCCGATCCCTTCGGCCTTCAGCGCCTCGACCACCTCGCGGCGGGAACGTCCGGCCGCTTCGAAGTCGATCAGCACGGTCATCAGGTGCAGGACCGGGTCGCTCCAGTCGGGGCGGGTCGCCGGACGAACCATCGGGGCCAACGGCGCCAGCAGCTCCTCGTAGCGCGCGGTCAGGGCCCGCCGCCGCGCCGCAAAGCGCGGCAGCTTGGCGAGCTGCGAGAGGCCCAGCGCGCAAAGGATATCGGGCAGGCGATAGTTGAAGCCGATCTCCGGCATCTCGTACCACCAAGGATCGGCGTCGGCGGGCCGGACCATACCGTGGGACCGCAGGGCGCGCAGGCGGGCGGCCAGCCGATCATCGTGCGTCGTGACCATGCCGCCCTCCCCGGTGGCGATGGTCTTCACCGGATGGAACGAGAAGGTGGCCATGGCCGAGTGGGCGCAGTCCCCGACCCGCTCCTGCCGGTTTCCAAACCGCATGGTCGAGCCGAGGGCATGGGGCGCGTCCTCCACCAGCACCGCGCCCGCGGCGGCGGCGAGGGTCTCGAGGGCCGGCAGCTCGGCGACGTCGCCCCGCAGGTGGACCGGCAGCACCGCGCGCAGTCGCCGGCCGTCCAGGCGCTGCATGGCCTGCGCCAAGGTGTCGGGGGTCATCAGCCCCGTGCCCGGATCGACGTCGGCGAAGACGACCTCGGCGCCGACGAACCGCGCGCAGTTGGCCGTGGCCAGGAAGGTGATTGAAGGGGCGATGACCGCTTCGCCCGGCTGCACGTCAAGGGCCAGCATGGCCAGGTGCAGCGCCGCCGTGCCGTTGGCGCAGGCGATCGCGTGGCGCGCGCCGACCGTCTCGGCGAAGGCCTGTTCGAAGGCCTCGACCTTGGGGCCGGTGGTCAGGAAGTCCGCGCGCAGGGCCTGCGCGACCGCTTCGATGTCGTCGTCCTCGATGGTCTGCCGGCCGTAGGCGAGCATCTCAGTCGGTGGCCCGGCGGCGCGGACGCTCTGGCGCGCCGTCCGACAGCAGCGCCAGCAGGCCCTCGCCCGACA
This sequence comes from Pseudomonadota bacterium, assembly GCA_023445705.1. Classification (GTDB taxonomy): domain Bacteria; phylum Pseudomonadota; class Alphaproteobacteria; order Caulobacterales; family Caulobacteraceae; genus Phenylobacterium. The sequence continues at coordinate 1,811 of JAEXKM010000058.1, read as the reverse complement.
GCCACTCGTCGTTGCTGTCGCTGGCGTAGGAGAAGTTCTCCGGCACCTGAGCGAAGTCTCCGACATAGGACTGGCGCTGATATTCGACGAAGGCCGGCTCGATGGCGTAGCGATCGCCCAGGTCGACGGTGGTGCGCGCATCGTCGGCCGAGATCATCATCTCGTGAAGCTTCTCGCCTGGACGAATGCCGATGATCTTGATCGGCAGGCCGGGCGCCATCGCCGCCGCCAGCTCGGTCATCTTCATCGAGGGGATCTTGGGGACGAAGATTTCGCCGCCGCGCATCAGCTCCAGCGAGGAGAGCACGAAGTCGACCCCTTCGTTCAGGGTGATCCAAAACCGGGTCATGCGGGTGTCGGTGATCGGCAGTTCCTTGGCGCCGCGGGCGACCAGGCGCTCGAACAGCGGCGCCACCGATCCGCGCGAGCCGACCACGTTGCCGTATCGGACGACCGCGAAGCGCGTGCCGATGTCGCCGGACAGATTGTTGGCCGCCACGAAGGTCTTGTCCGAGGCGAGCTTGGTCGCCCCGTAAAGGTTGACCGGGTTGCAGGCCTTGTCGGTGGAGAGCGCCACCACCTGCTTCACGCGGTTGTTCAGGCAGGCCCAGACGACGTTCTCGGCCCCCATGATGTTGGTGTGGATGCACTCCGAGGGATTGTACTCGGCGGCGGGCACCTGCTTCAGCGCCGCGGCGTGGATCACGATGTCGACGCCGCGCATGGCCAGGGTCAGGCGCTCGCGATCGCGGACGTCCCCGAGGAAGAAGCGCATGCAGGACAGTTCCTGCGGCTCGAACTTCTCGGCCAGGTCGATCTGCATCTCGTGCTGCTTGAGTTCGTCGCGCGAGTAGACGATCAGCTTGCGCGGCCGGAAGCGGCTCAGGACCGTCTCGATGAAGCGGCGGCCGAACGAACCGGTGCCGCCGGTGACGAGGATGACCTTACCGTCAAGGTCGAGATTGGTCGTTGCGAACCGGCCCAAATGCGGCCCCCCGAAAATACGAATCGCCCGCTCGCACTCTTCAGGGAAGCTCGTAAAGAGAGCTCTAACCATGCTGTGGCGTGGTGTCGCGATGCAGCGCCGCCACGCCATCGCCCTCTTCGCCGTCCTGGCCTCGCCTGGCCTCCTGGCCGCGGGCGCCAAGGAAGAAAAGCCGGCCGCCTCCGGAAGCTATGTGAGCCTCAACTCCCTGAACGCGACGATCCGGCGGTCGAACGGGCGTCGTGGGGTGCTGACGGTCCAGGCGGGCCTGGACGTGCCCGACGCAAAGCTGAGGACCAAGGTCGAGAGCGTCCTGCCGCGGGTGCGCGCGGCCCTGGTCCAGACGGTGCAGACCTATGCGACCGGCATGACTCCCGGCGCGCCGCCCAACGGCGACGCCCTCAGCCAGGCCCTTCAGCGCGAGACCGACCGCGTGATCGGCCAGAAGGGCGCCAAGGTCCTTCTCGGCACGATGTTGATCAATTGAGCAGGATACCTGCCGATAGGGCCCGTATCGTCACATTGCCGATATGCCGCCATCCAGCTTCAGCTCGGCCCCGGTCATGAACTTGCTCTCGTCGGAGGCCAGGTAGAGGACGGCGTTGGCGATGTCGTCCGGCTCGCCGATGTGGCCGAGCGGGATCTGGCGGGCCAGCTTCCCCTCGGCGACCTCCTTGCCGAGCTGCTGACGCAGCGGGTCGAGGATCGGGGTGTCGATGAAGGTCGGGTGGACGGAGTTGGACCGGATATCCAGGCCCTGCTTGGCGCAATGCAGGGCGATCCCCTTGGATAGCAGCCAGACCGCGGCCTTGGAGGCGTTGTAGAC
>JAEXKM010000031.1 GCA_023445705.1 Pseudomonadota bacterium | reverse complement strand
CCATAGGGCGGCGTGGTGATGTCGTAATAGCCCGCCGCCCAGAACAGCCGCAGCTTCGGGCTCTTCTGCATGGCTCGGCCGATGAAGCCGTTCACCTCGGCCATCCCCTCATGGTCCCAGGCCGCGTTCACGTCGAGATTGAGGGCGTTGTACTGCTCTGCCGTGCGGAACTTCAGGTCGTGCTTGAAATAGGACTCCAGCGCCGACATCCCATCAGCGACCTTCAGCGCCCCGGTCGGCGCCGGTCCCGGCGCCCGCGGCGCGGCGTAGTTCATGCCAGGATCGTCATAAGGCGGCCGCTGCGGCGGGGCATCGAGCCGCGCGGTCGCCCTTCCGTCGAGCTGGCCGGTGCGCAGCCCCTGATCCTTCAGCAGGTTGAACATGAAGTCCTCGCGGCTCAGCCGCAGGTCCTTGGCGAGGATGAAGTCGGCGGGCAGGCCGACCAGCGCCGCCATCTTCTCGGCGATCTTGCGCTTCTCGCCGGCTGGCAGGCTCGCGCCCTTGATCAGGGCGGTGACGTATTCCGTGCGCGCGAACTCGACCGCCTCGTCGTGGACCTGCCGCACGCTGCGGCCGGCGCGGTCGATCTTCCGGTGATACCAGGCCGTCGTCGCGAAGGTCGGCAGGCTGGTCACATAGGGCATCTCCAGGCCCGACGGATTGCCCACCAGCGCAAACAGCAGGATGCCGTCGAGGTCCAGGTCGGCCCCGATGCTGGCGATCAGCGCCGCCCGTGTGGTGCCATAGCTCTGGCCCAGCATGTAGCGCGGCGAGCCTTCGCGGCCATTGGCCTTCAGCCACTGCGCCATCACGGTCTTCACCGCCTGGGCGTCGCCGGTCCGGCTCCAGAACGCCTTGCCGTCCACGCCCGGCGCCGGGCGGCTGTAGCCCGTACCGATGGGGTCGATGAACACCAGGTCGGCCGCGTCGAGGATGCTGTCGGGGTTGTCGACCATCACCTGGTTCGGCCCGTCCTCGGTCCGCTTCTTGGGACCGAAGGCGCCGAAATGCAGCGGGGTGGTGGAGGCGCCAGGCCCGCCGTTGAACAGGAACAGGACCGGCCGCCCAGCGTCCTTCTTGTCGGTGCGCACATAGGCCGTGGTGACCAACGAGCCGGTGGCCGCGCCCTTCTCGTCGGTCAGGATGGTCTCGGCGACGATAGCCTTGTAGGCGACCCTCTCGCCGTTGAAGACGCCCGCATGCTGCGTCACCGCCACCACCGGCGCCCGCGCCGGCTCGGCCACGGCCCCCATCGGCGCAGCCAGCAGCACGCCGGCCATGAAGATCGAACGCAGCATCATCAGCAACTCATCCCCAAAGATGCTCCCCGCCTGCCACCGGCAGGGCCAAGCCGCTGCGCGGCCCCCTCCGTCTCGATGCTTCGCATCGATCCACCTCACCCGACGGGGGAGGATCTAAGAATTGAAATAGATGCTCCCCCGCTGGGGGAGCTGTCGGCGAAGCCGACTGAGGGGACCTTCAGCCCCTCCGCCACGCTGAAATTGGCCCGGCTCATCGGCCCTTCTCCGCCGCGATCCAGGCGTCGACCTGGCGCTCCAGCACCGAGAACGGCGCCGGCCCGTCCTTCAGCACCACCGAGTGGAAGCGCCGGATGTCGAACCGGTCGCCCAACTCGGCCTGCGCCTTCTCGCGCAGCCGCACGAACTCCAGATAGCCCCAATAGTAGGCGAGCCCCTGGCCCGGCCAGTTGAGGAAGCGCCGCAACCCCTCCTCCCGGCCCATGTGCTCGAGCTGGTATGCGGTGGCCTGCTCGGGCGTCCACCGCTTGGCGTTAAGGCCGGTGTCCACCACCACGCGCACGGCGCGGGTCAGCTTCTGCTGCAGCCAACCGATGCGTGCATAGTCGTCGCCGTCATAGCCGCCCATCTCGGCGGCGAGCGCCTCGGCGTACAGCGCCCAGCCCTCGGCATAGGCCGGATAGAAGCGACGCCCCTCGCCTTCGCCGCCCTCGGCCGCCAGGGCTGTCTGCAAGTGATGGCCCGGCACGCCCTCGTGATAGGCGGTGGTGGCCAGCGACCAGGTTTCGATCGGGCCCTTTTCGGGCACGCCCAGGTGATAGGTCGCCGGCTTCGAGCCGTCGGCGCGTCCGGGCGTATAGTACGACGAGCTGGTGTCGGGTGCGCCGCTGGGATCGTGGGTGGTCGGCTCGACCTGCAGCGGCGTCTTCGGCACGGTTTCGAAATAGGCCGGCAGTTTCGGATAGACGCCGTGCACCAGGGCCCGCGCCTTGGCGAGATAGGCCGCGCGCCCCGCCTCGGTGTTCGGCAGCGAGACTTCCGGCGCGTCCTGCAGCCACTTGTTGAAGGCGGCCAGGTCGCCCTTGAAGCCGACCTTGCGCATCATGGCCTCGATCTCGGCCTCGGTCCTGGCGACCTCGCGCAGGCCGACCTCGTGGACCAGGTTCGGGTCGGCCCGCGTCGTCAGGCTGAGTTCGACGAGATCGGCGTAGATCGCCTCGCCGTTCGGGGTCGACCATAGTCCCTGGATGCGCCCTTCCGGCTCCATGGCCGCGACCGCCGCGGCGAAGGCGCCGTAGGCCGGACAGACTGCTCCCGACAGCGCCGCTCGGCCGTCGGCCAGCAGGCTCTCGCGCGCCGGCGCCGCCAGGTCTGCGCCCTTCACCTTGGCCTGGAAGTCCGCCCAGAGCGGGTTTTCGCCCTCGCCGCCGCACGGCGCGCCAGCGGCAAACCGGCGTCCGACCGCCTCGCTCTGCGAGAACGCGCTTTGGATCATGGTCACGCCACGGCCCTGCCGCGCCTTGGCGTCGGCGACCGCGCCCTCAAGGACCGCGGGCAGCGCCTGCAGCCGGGCGATGTAGTTCCGCGCGTCAGCCTCGCTCTTGATGGCGTGCGACCCCATCAGCACGCCCGGCAGGTCCTGGGCCGCGTTGAACGGGCTGGCGCCGAGAAAGTAGGCGTTGGGATAGGTGCGTGCTTCGAGAAGGTCGGCCTCCAGGCCCGCCTTGTAGATGTCGTAGGCGATCTGGTCCGAAGGGCTCAGCCGCTTGCGATCGATGGCGCCGGAGAGTTCGGCGAGGCGCGCTGCCAGCCGCTTGGCCTCGACCGCGCGATAGGCGTCCGTCATCGGCGTCCAGCCGGACTCCGCGCCATTGTGATTGATCTGGGTCCGCCGGGTCGGATCGAAGGCGAGGTCGGCGGCCTTGGCCCCGGCGACGAAAGCGTCGAACTTGGCCCGTTCGGTGGGAGCGGCCTGGGCGGCAACGCCGGCCAGGGCGGCCAGGCATCCCCCGACCAACAGCGCTCGCAGGCCCGTACGCATAAATCGTTCCCCCGTGACTGGGCAGAACGATAGCGGAGCGCAGCAGAAATTCTTTTCGAACTCACCCCTCCGGACATCAAGCCGCACATGGCCTAGTCGCGTTCGCGGGACCCTGCCGATAGGTTATGCCGAGTGACGATGGGCTGCCGATAGCGACAATGCGCCGGGCATAGGCCCCGCTTTGCTCGCCCACTCATCGCATTGACGATGCAGGGCCGCGCTTTGCCCCTGCATAAACACGCCTGCGAGCTGCGCCTCGCTCCCCAACATCGACAAGATAATGCAGGCATCGGCGCTTAACCTGACGATAGAGCCTGTTTCACGGAGTTTCTGCGTGCGTTTGAAGTCCGCTGCCGCCGCCCTCGTCCTGCTCGCCGGGACGGCGCCCCTCGCGCACGCCCAGAGCGCCCCTCCGGCGGCCGGCCAGACCGCGCCCATCGCCTTCGCGACCCATCACGCCGGAACCTTTAACGGTCAGAAAATCAAATACTTGGCGACGGTCGGCGAGACCGTCATCCGCGACGATCAGGGCCAGCCCTTCGTCCGCTTCGTCACGACCTCCTATGTCCGCGAAGGCGTGAAGGACAAGGCGGCCCGACCGGTGATCTTCCTGTTCAACGGCGGCCCCTCGACCGCCTCGGCCTGGCTGCACATGGGCGCGTTCGGCCCGCGTCGCATCGCCCCGCCGCAGGACCCGACCGCCGAAATCCCCAAGCCTTACAAGGTCGTAGACAACGCCTACACCGTCCTCGACGTCGCCGATCTCGTCTTCGTCGATCCTCCGGAGACCGGCTTCAGCCGCGTCCTGCCCGCCGGCAAGCGGTCCGACGTCTACCAGGTGAACGGAGACGCCAAGGCCGTCTCGCGCTTCGTCGAGGCGTGGCTGAAGGCCAATGGCCGCGAGGCCTCGCCGAAGTACCTCCTGGGCGAAAGCTACGGCACCCTGCGCGCCGCGGTCATGGCCGGCGAGCTTTCGAAGACCATGCCTCTTGATGGCGTGATGCTGCTGGGCCAGGCCGTGAACATGGTCGAGACCAGCCAGCGGCCGGGCAACGCGATCTCGTTCGCGACGAACCTCACGGCCCTGGCCGCCGTCGCCGCCTATCACGGCCGCGTCGACACCGGCGGCAAGTCGGTCCCGGACTTCGTCGACGAGGCCTATGCCTTCGGCATGGGCGAGTACCTGCAGGCCCTGACCAAGGGCTCGGAGCTTCCGGGCGCCGAGCGCCAGCGCATCGCCCAGCGGCTCCAGGCCTTCACCGGCGTCAGCGCCGACTATTACCTGACGTACGACCTGATCATCTCGAAGGTCGACTTCGTGAGCGAGCTGCTCAAGGACAAGGGCCAGGTGCTGGGGATGTACGACGCCCGCTACGCCGGCCCTGCGGGGGCTCCCGGCCAGCGCCCATCCGATCCGTTCGGTAAGGTCATGGACATGGTCCAGCCCTCGCTGATGGATCATCTGACCAAGACGCTCGGCGTCACCCTGCCGGCCAGCGAGTACCAGATGGCCGCGCCGGAGACCCGCAACTGGGGTTGGTCCCCGACCAGCGGCATCGGCGGACCGTTTGATGACTTTGATTATCAAGCCAATTTCGGTCTCGCCCTCAAGGCCCGGCCGACCTTCCGGCTGATGATCGGCACCGGCCTTTACGACACGACGACCACGGTCGGTCCGGCCCGTTACCTCAAGGCCAAGGGCGTCCTGCCGCCCGACCACGTCGTGCTGCGTCAGTACGAGGGCGGCCACATGGCCTACACCAACGAGGAGGCCCTCAAGGCCCTGACCGACGATGTCAGGGCCTTCGTCACGGGGCGCTGAGCCCCCCGCCGCCTCAGCGGGCGCAGGCGCTGTCCGGCACGCTGGCCACCCTCGCCCATTGATAGACCTCGACCTCTTCGCCGCGCGGCAGGTAGCTGATCGGGAAGGTCTTTCCGCCACGCGTGACCTGCAAGGTCAGCTTGGCTTGCGGGTCGCCCTGCACGCCATCCAGCGCCTGGGCGTAGGTCACGACATCCCCATTACGCAGCCCAGCCTTGGCGGCCTCGGAGTCCGGCTTCAGGTCGCGGATCGTCTTGACGTCACCGACGAGCGACTTGGGCTCGAAGCCCAGGTCGAAGCGACGGACCTTGCCGGTGGTGCGGGTGAAGCAGGGACCGAAGCCGTCCGGCTCAGGCAGCATCAGGTCGCCGCGCAGCATCGCCGCATGGGTCTGTTCGCCCGCTGCCCCCAGTTCCTTGGTCAGGAGGGCCAGCCAGGTCGCCTCGTCGGTAGCCAGACCGTTGCGCTCGCGCTCGACCATCTCGATGACCAGGTCGTCCACCGAACGCTTGCCGCCCGAGGCCTTGCGGATCTGGCCGTCGAGCACCGCGAAGTACATGGCTCCGCGATCATAGGGCAGCACGCGGATCCGGGTGTCCTCCCAGAATCGCGGCGCGATCTCGGCGTTGGGCGTGCGGTTGAGAGCGTTCGAGTAGTAGCGGCGCGCGGTCTCGTTCAGGTCGGCCAGATAGTCGTCGGGCGACAGCAGGCCTGCACGCATCGGCAGAAGCCCCTGATAGAACACCGCATTCCCCTCGCCGAACCATTGGCCGGGACCATCCACAGACGTCCAGGTGTGGATCATCTCGTGGGCCAGCGTGCCCTTCAGCGCCTCGCCCGAACCGGTCTTGCCATAGGTGGTGAGGAAGGAGTTGGTCAGCGCCGCTCCGCCGCCAGCGTTGATCGGATTGTAGCGGAGGAAGACCCGGTAAGGCGGCTCGGCCGGGTCACGGAAGAACTTGGTCATCCACCCGTGCAGCTTCTCGGTCCAGACCATGGTCGGCGCGGGATCGAAGGGCGGCGTTCCCAGCCAGACCGCCGAGAACCCGCCGCTGCCGGCGGTCGCCGGATAACGGTGCATCGGGCCAGCCATGAACACGGTCGACGCAAGGCGCCCCGCCGAGCCGACGCCCAGGCTGACGTCACCGTCGCCGTAGGAGGACGTAGCCGTCGCCCCCGCGCCCAGCGCGCTGAGGTCCCAGCGGACCTTCACGTCATAGGGCGTCGCATTCTCGGGCAGCAGGATGAAGGTGTTGCCCACCGCCGAGAGACCGCCGCCCTCGGTGCGAAGCTGATAGGGCGGTCCCGAGCCGCGCTTGGGCGGCGTGTTGTCGATCGGCGCGCGATAGCTGACCGTCAGCTCGCCTTTGACCGGCCGCGTCGCGGTCCAGTGCCGGGCGTAGACCAGCGAGACCGGATCGTCCTTGTAGGTCAGCGGAACCTCGCCCGCCGCATCGGTGGCCTTCAGGTCCTTCAGGGTCGCCGCCACCGTCTCGGTGTTGGCGATCACCACCGGGAGGCCCAGGAGCGGCGCGCCCGCGGCCACATCGACCCCGGTCATGCGCAGGGTGACGTCGAGATGTCCGACGCCGTCAGGCTGGTCGGCCGCGCCCGGCTTCAGCAGCACCTCGAACCGATCCTGCGCCATCGCCATAGAGGCGTGACTGACCGTGGCCAGCAGCGCGCCGACCAGGCAAAAACCCATACGCATCAAAGACTTTCCGTTTCCTTGTAAAGCGCCCAGGCGCTGGCGAGGTCCTGCACCACATGGCCGAGCGACTTGTAGACGGTGATCTGCTCGGCGCTCTGACGACCCTCGATCTGGCCAGCCAGGACCTGGCCGATCTCGCCGACCACATGGCTGTCGTCGATCAGGCCTGCAGCCTTGGCGGCGAGGAACTCCGCGCCCTGGGCCAGCACCCCTTCGCGGCTGTCGGCGATGAAGCGCGAGCAGGCCACCAGGTCGTGATCCACCTCGACGGGCCCGGCATAGCTCGACCCCACCACGTTCACGTGCGCGCCCGGCTTCAGCCAGGCGCCATGGAGGATCGGCTCCTTGGCGGCGCTGACCGTGCAGACGATGTCGGCGTCCGCCACCGCGCTGGCGGCGTCGCTGGCCGCCGTCACCGGCAGGCCCAACTCGGCTGACATCGCTTCGGCGAAAGCGGCCGCCCGGTCGGGAGAACGACCCCAGACCGTAATGGCTTCCAAGGCGCGGACCTTGGAGACGGCGCGCGCATGGGTGGCCGCCTGCTCGCCATAGCCCAGCAAAGCCAGCCGCCGCGCATCGGGCCGCGCAAGCGCGTCGGTGGCCACGGCGCTGGCCGCAGCGGTGCGGATCGCCGTCACCTCGCCTGCGTGCACCACGCAGACGGGGACGCCGTTTTCCGGCTCGAACAGGACCACCAGGCCCTGATGGGACTGACGGCCCTTGGCGAAGTTCTCGGGGAAGACGCTGATGACCTTGGCCCCGAACGGCGCGCGCTCGCCCAGCGCCCCCGGCATGATCCCGAACATCCGCCCCTCGGCCAGCGGGATGATCGAGCGAAGGAGCTGCCGCGTCTCACCGGTCGAGAAGGCGATCATCGCCTCGCGCACGATGGGAATGCAGAGCTCGTAGGTGAGCCGGCGGGCGACTTCCTCGCGATCGATGACGCGCATCAGGCTAGGGCCTTCTTCGGTGCGAATGCGTAATAGGCGATCCCGATCGCCGCCCAGACGCCAAGCGCGGCGTAGGGCGTCCAGTCCGCCTGGAAGCCGAGCACAGCCACGACCAGCGCCGCCACGCAACCGGCATAGGCCCAACCGACAGTCGCCCGAGGCGACAGCTTGAACCGCGCGGCCTGATAGATCTCCGGATGCTTGCGCACCACCACCGTCGCCGAGATGCAGGTGGCGGCGTACTTCAGCAGGGTCGGAATGTTCACCGCCAGGAACAGGCTGGTCAGGTTCATCGGCGCCAGCAGACCAAGGCAGGTGGCGACCAGGATCGCCAGCAGAGCGTAGTGCGGCGTGCCGTGCCTCTCATGCACCTTGGCCAGGGCCGAGGGCAGCATCCCCTGCCGCGCCATGGCGAACAGGCTGCGCGAGAAACCGAGATAAAGCGAGTTGATCGACTTGCCGATGGCGACCACGGCCGCAAGGACGATCAGCGGCTTGGCCAGCGGCCCCATGAAGGGCTGGGCCGCGTCGAGCAGCGGGGTCTCGCTCTTGGCCAGCGCCTCGGCCCCCAGGACGCCGATGGCGACGACGGCGACCATCAGGTAGAGCCCGACCGCGCTGAGGATCGACAATCCGATCCCGAGCGGGATGGTCTTCTTGCCGTCCTTGACCTCGTCGCCGATCTCGGTGGCCGCCTCGATGCCGAAGAAGAGGCCGATCAGCAGCGGGATGGCGGCGAGCATGCCCCCTGCCCCGTGCGGCAGCAGCGGCTCGAACTTGGCCGGATCGACGTGCGGCGCGCCCCAGGCCGAGAAAACCAGGAAGAGGACCACCAACGCGCCCATCAGGATCACCTGCAGCCGCGCCGCCAGGCCGACGCCGAAGTAATTGGCCAGGAAGAAGAGCACGAAGGCGGCCAGCATGGTCGGCTTGGTCGGCAGCGGCACGACCATCGAAAGATAGCGCACCATGACCAGGGCGAGGATCAGCATCGCCCCGACGTTGGAGACGATGCGCAGCCAAGCGATCAGGTAGCCTACGAACGGATGGATAAACCGGCGAGACCACTCGAACGATGCGCCCGAGGTCGGCAGGGCCGAGCCCATGAAGGCGTAGGTCATGGCGATGACGAACATCGGCACGGCGGCGATCAACACCGCCAGCAGCATGCCGGGCCCAGCCAGGGCCGTAGCCGGCGCGATGACCGAGAAGATCGCCACGCCGACGGCTGTCCCCAGGCCGAGGGCGACCACGGCCAACAGGTCGACGCCCTTGTGCATCCGCTCGGTGGCGTCGGTCATAGCGTCCTTCCGGTGACGTTCTGGTAGAGCCAGGCCGCGACCGCCAGATCCTGAGCGGCGTGGCCGAGCGACTTGTAGAGGGTGATCTGGTCAGCGGCGGTCCGGCCGGCCTTTGCGCCCATCAGGACCTCGCCGATCTCGGCGGCGACATGACCGTCGTCCACGAGGCCGGCGGCCTTGGCGCGCAGAAACTGCCGCCATGGGCAAGCACATGCTCGCGATGGTCGACGATGAAGCGGCCGGCGGCCACCAGCGCGCCGTCGATCTCGGCCTGGGCCGGCCCGCTCGAGCCGACGATGTTGAGGTGCGCGCCCGCGGCGACCATGCCCGCCCCAATGATCGGGTCGGCGGCTGCCGTCACAGTGCAGACGATATCGGCGCCGCGGACGGCGGCCTCCAGCGCCATCGCCCGCGCGACGACGCCCGTCTGCGCCTGGATCGCGGCCGCCAGAGCCTCGGCGCGCTCGCCCGCCCGTCCCCAGACGCGGATCTCGTCCAGGTCGCGCACCTTCGCCAGGGCCAAGGCGTGAGCCTTGGCTTGAAGGCCGGTCCCGAGGATGGCGAGCACGCGCGCGTCGGGTCGGGCCAGGGCTTCGGTGGCGACGGCGCTGGCGGCGGCGGTCCTTATCGCCGTGACAGCGCCGGCGTCGGCTAGGCAGACCGGCGCGCCGGTGTCTGGATCGAACAGCATCACCAGGCCTTCGTGGGCCTTGGAGCCGTCGTGGTGCTTGAAAACGCTAATGAGCTTGGCACCGAACACGCCGCGCTCGGAGAGTGCGGCCGGCATGATGGCGAAGGTGCGTCCCTCGCCCAGCCCGATGAAGCTGCGCAGGAGCTGGCGCACGCGGCCGTCCGAGAGCGCGATCATCGCTTCCCGCACCGCTGGGATCGCCGCCTCGTAGGTCAGGCGAGCATGGACCTCGTCCGCGCCAAGGACGAGGAGGTCGCCCAGATCCCCCGTTCCGCCCATGTGCAAGCTCCTGTCCGAAATGGCTGGCGGCGCCGGCTTATGGGGGGAGCCGACGCCGCCGACGACCGCGCAGGGAGGGAGCCGCCGCGCGGTCGAAGCGCTTAGAACCGCGCGTTCAGGCCCACATAGTACTGGCGCCCCAGAATGTCGCCGTAGTTGCGGGTCGGGTACGACGGCTCTTCGTCGGTAAGGTTGGTGACGCCGCCGCGGATCGTGTAGGCGCCGAAGTTGTACTGCGCCGAGATGTTGTGGCGGATGTTGGCCTTCACGTCCGGCACCGGCTTGGCCTCGATGGTGTCCGAACGATCGACCTTGGCGTTGTCGAGGTATTGCAGCTGATAGGTCGCGCGGAACGGCCCGCGGGCGTAGCGCGCGTCGAAACGGGCCACCCATTCCGGCGTCGCCGTAGTGCCATCGGTGCGGGTCAAGTCGAAGCCGGTGACCGAGGTCTCGAGCTTCGAGGTGTGGGTCGCCTGGACGCCCAGTTCCAACTCGCCCAGATCGCGATCATCGAAGAAGCGACCGATCGAGAAGCGGTAGTTGATGTCGTAGACCTCGCCCCGATAGGTGACCTGCCCGGCGTTGTAGGTGGTCTCCAGGGCGGTCACGACATTGCCCTCGCTGTCGCGCGTGAAGGTGCCGCAGACATCGGCCGGCATGACGACGGAGTCATAGCAGGTCGCCATGAACTGCTCGGGTTCGAACAGCGAGAGGCCGTCGGTCAGGTCGATCTCGATACGGTCGAAGACGATCGTCAGTCCAGGCACGAAGGTCGGCTGGAAGACGAAGCCGTAGGTCGTGGTGTCGGAAATCTCGTTCCGCAAGTCGCGGTTGCCGCCGGTGGTGACGAAGGCGTTGGTGAAGTTTTCCGACTGGTCCTGGAAGGTGGCTAGGTCGCCATAGCTCGGATTGGCGGCGAACAACGCCTGGCAGTTGGCCAGGCGAACGGCCGGGTTCGGGCCCCCGGCGATACGGTCGGCGTCACAGGGGTCGTAGCCGACCGAGTCCAGCGCAGTGCGGCTCGGCTTGAACATCTGATCCAGGGTCGGGGCGCGGAAGTTGCGGCTGCGCGAGGCGCGCAGGCCAAAGCCCTCGAAGACGCCCCACTGCAGGCCGGCGCTCCAGATGTTTTCCTTGCCGGCGAGCGAGTTGTTCACCCGGCGATAGGCGCCGTTCAGGTCCAGCGAGCGGACCAGCGGCAGAGTGAAGTCGCCGCCCACGAGCGGGACCAGGAGTTCGGCCGAGAATTCGTTGGTGTGATAGGCCGCCGAGGTGGACTCCACCGGCACGCCAGCGCCGGTCAGGCCGAGGCGGTCGGCCTCATAGGGCGAGAACTTCGCCTCTTCCCGGCGATACTCGTAGGCGACGCTGAACTTCGCCGCGCCGGCGGGCAATTCGACGAGATCGCCGCCGAGCGTGGCCAGGAAGTTGTCCTGGGTGTTCAGGAACTCCTCGCCGATAAGACGGGCGACATAGCCCCGGGCGCCCTGGCTGACAGTGCCCGTGCCGAAGGGATTGATCGGGGCGCAGGCCGGATCGTCGTTGGCCGTGGTGGCGTCGGCGTTGATGGCGCAGACGATGTTGCCGGCGCGGTTGCGGACCGAGTCGATGGCGTTGGCGAACCGGGCGTTATCCACGCCCCAGCCGCTGGACGAGCCTTTGGCCTGAGCGCGGCTGAACGAGGCGCTCCAGTAGAAGTTGCGATCGGCATAGTCGAAGTCGCCATCCAGGCTGACAAGGCCGCGATAGGTCTCGGTCTTGTTCACGCGCTCGCGGCTCGGCAGCAGGTCCGTCCACCACTTTGAGAGGAAGATCGGCGGGCCGCCGGCGCCCAGGATCGAGCGGGCCTGGTCGGAGAGGTAGGGGTTGTTGCGGTTGAGTGTGATGTAAGACGCGCCGCTCCCGGGGGGGTTCAGCACCGTGTTGCTGGCCTGCTCGCCGTAGGGATCGAGCGCCTCGACCTTGGCGTACATGAATTCGCCCGACAGCTTGATCCGGTCGGTGAGGTCGTAGTGGCCGATGAAATTGGTGTTGAACCGCTCGACGCCGACATAGAGCGCGGCGAGCTCGCCATAGCGAAGGCCTTCGCCGCCTTCGGCGAAGGGGACGCCCTGCAGCGTGCCAGGGTTGTAGGGCACCAGGTCGCCGTTCGAATTGAACTGCAGCGGCGCACCGTTGTAGCCGAGGAGCACAGGAGCGGGGTTCGGCGATCGGCTGAACAGCACGCCGTTGGCGTTGAACTCCCAGAAATGGGCGTCGAAAATTTCCTTCACCGCCGGGATGCCATCGTTCGGCCCGGTGTTGGCCGGGTTGCTGACGGTCAGGCGGCCGAGCGCGCTGCGCGGGCGGTCATAGTCGTAGAGCGGGTCGGTCTTGGACCACTCGATGTTCACCGCGACGTTGCCGCGGCCCTCGGCGAAGTTCTTACCGAAAGTGCCACGCAGCGCCGGTTGATTGTAGTCGCCGCGCGAGGAGATGCCGTACTGCGCGTCGAGCTCGACGCCCTCGAAGCTGTCCTTCAGCACGTAGTTCACGACGCCGGAGATCGCGTCAGAGCCGTAGACGGCGGCGCCGCCGGCCTGGACCACGTCCACGCGCTCGATCAAGCCGGTCGGGATGGTGTTGGTGTCGACCACGCGGTCGCCGCCCGACGAGGAGGTGACGAAGCGACGGCCGTTGACCAGGGTCAGGGTGCGACCTTCACCTAGGCCGAACAGGTTCGGATATTGGCGGCCGTCGCCTGCCGACTCCCCGGAACCGCTGGACTGCGGAACCATGACGGTCATCGACGTGATCTGGTTCAGGACCTGGCCGGCTTGCACGAAGCCGCGATCGACGATGCTCTGCTGATCCACAACGGTCACAGGCGCTTCGGTGTTCACCTCGGCGCGTCGGATGCGCGAACCGGTGACCACGATCTCTTCGACCATGTCCGCGTTCTGCGCGAAAGCCGGCGCGGCCGCGAAGACGGAGGCCAGCGCCACGCCGCCCAGGACGCTGGAGGCGAGCAGACGCCCGCGAACCGATTGAACCTTCATAATACCCCCTTCTCTCGCGCGGCGTGTTGCCGCGACGCGTCCCCGCCAGTCCCCGTGATGGCGGGCCGCTAAGACCGACTTGCGTTTTTACGCTTGTGGAAAACCTAGGCGGGCCGACGCGGTTTTTCTTTTCGTTCTTGGAACCGACACCGAAGCATTACAGATCGTTTATGCGAACGATCGTCGGCCTCTGCATTGGCGATGCGCTAATGAGAAAATGCGCGAACGCGCGCGATCACTGCTCGCGGTAGAGCCGCAGCGCCGCGGCCAAGCGCCCCAGCCCACTGTCGAGCTCTGCAGCGTCGCCGCCAAAGCCCAGCCGCACATGGCCCGGCAGGCCGAAGAACTCGCCCGGCGCGACGACCAGATGGTGCTCGGACCAGAGCCAGTCGGTCAGCGAACGGGTATCTGCGACGCCGACGATCCGCGGGAAATACATGCAGCCATAGGCTGGCGGCTCGCCCTCGATCAGGCCCTGCGCGATCATGTCCTGTACATGCCGCTCCATCACCGGACGCGCCTGCGCCAGCAGTCCACGCCAATGGGCGTCAAAGGGTTCGATGTTCTCGAGAACCCGCGCAGCCACGGCGTGCGAGAGCTTGGAAACTCCCCAGTCCCCCTGCTCGCTCACCTCCAGCATCATTCGCACCTCGTCCGGAGAGCCGATGGCCCAGCCGCACTTGAGCGCGAACAGCCCCTGTACCTTGGTCAAACTGCCGACGCTGATGACCCGCGGCGATAAGGTCGCCCTGGCCGGCGCAGGGCCCGCAAAGTCGCCATAGACCTCGTCGATCACGATCCGGACCGTTTCCGGCAGAGCCGCGAGCAACGCGCCGACAGCCTCCTCGGACAGCATCGCCCCTGAGGGATTGTGCAGATGGGTCAACAGGACGAGGCGGGTCCGCGGCTGCACCAGGCCGGCCAGTTCCCCCGCATCGATCTGGAAGTCCGGCGCCCGGCGGGACACATAACTGATCGTCGCGCCAGCGGCCTCTGCAAGGCTCGGCAACAGGTCGAAGCACGGTGTTTCGACGATGACGTGGTCGCCCCGCCGGACGTGCGCCTTGATCGCCAAGGCCATGGCGCTGGTCGCCCCGGTCGTGCAGACGACCTGATCGGGGCGAACGCCGTAGCGGTCGGCCACCGCCGCGGCGACGAACCGGTTGCCGCCTGCGAACACGCTCTCGTACCGGTCTGTGATCTGGTCGCCGAAGGCCTCGCGAACCACACGCGCCAGCAACTCCGTCGGTTCCTTGATGGTGGAATCGTAGAGCACGGCGGCGTCGGCCGTTCCGGCGACGGCGCGCATCATCGCCTTCACCCAATGGGAATAGTCGTCCGTCGACGGGACATGGGATCCCGTCGTTTCCGGGGACTTACTCGGCTTGCTCAATTCCTCGCCCCCAATGGCGGCGCGCCGGTACGCAGCGGGCCACCGAGTGATCGTGAAGTGAGCCTATCCTCAGAGACGGGATTATCTTGCCTAAGTCGGCCTTGACAGGCGCAACTCTCGCATCCGCTATGCAAGCGTATTTGATTGAGGACATAAGCTATGCCCGCCGAGATCGACGCCATCGACATGAAGATCCTTGAGCTGATGCAACGCGACGCATCGCTCTCGACCGCCGAACTCGCCGAGCGCGTAGGCCTCTCGCAATCCCCCTGCTGGCGCCGGATCCAGCGCCTTCGCGAGGAGGGCTACATCAAGGCCCAGGTGGTGATCGTCGACCGGGAAAAGCTTGGCTTCAAGATGCAGATCTTCGCCCAGGTGAAGATGACGACCCTCAGCGACGAGGATCGCGCCAAGTTCCACAAGGCCATCAACGACATTCCCGAGATACTTGAATGCTATACGGTTTTTGGGGAAATGGACGCCATGCTCAAGATCCTGGCGCCTGATGTCATCTGGTACCAGGACTTCATCTTCTCCACCCTGCTGAAGCTGCCAGGCGTCGTAGACGTGCGATCCATCGTGACGCTGACGGAGTCGAAAAGCACCACCGCCATTCCAATGCGCGCGCGGAAATTCCGCTAAGCGCCACCGCCCCGCATAGGGAATGCAGTCAGCCGCGCCGGAGGGAATAATCCAGCCCGGACACGCAAGCTTGGCGGCAGAGAACGACAAGATAATTCGAGGACGGCGGTCTAGCGTTTCCGCACGCGGGGCCGCGCCTCGCTGATAGTTGCGGGACCCATATCATGCTGACGCGCCGCGCCCTCGTCGCCGCCACCGCCGCAGGAGGCGCGCTAGCCCCAGCGGCGGGCCTCGCGGCGCCTGCAGCTTCCAGGCTTCCGGCCAAGGCGGCCTTCGCGGCGATGCCCTTCACCTATCTGGACGCCGGCTCGACCCATCCGATGCCGCTCGGCGCCCGGGCGGCGCTGGAAGAATACCTCCGCTACAAGACCCAGGACGGCTCCGTTCCGGCCGGCTACAGCGTCGGCGCCAAAGAACGGGCGATGATCGAGAAGTTCGCCGCCCTGGTGGGGGCGAGCCCGGACGAGCTCTCGCTGATCCAGTCCACGACCATGGGCGAGAACCTGGTCATCCAGGCGCTGGACATACCGCGCGCCGGGGGCCGGATCGTCACTGACGCCCTGCACTTCTTCGGCTCCTTCTACACCTACGGTGAGTTGGGCAAGGCCGGTATGGACGTGGTCACCCTGCCCATGACCAAGGACGGCCGCATCGACATGGGCGAGATGGCCGCAGCGGTGAACGACCGTACGCGCCTCGTCTCGATCAGCGCAGTCTCGACGACCAACGGTTTCCAGCACGACCTGAAGAAGGTCTGCGACCTCGCCCACGCCCATGGCGCCTACGTCTATGTGGACATGGTCCACGCGGCCGGCGTGACGCCGATCGACCTGCGCGCGGCCGGCGTCGATTTCGCCGCCGCCTCTTCATACAAGTGGCTGATGGGGGACTTCGGGCTGGGCTTCCTCTACGTCCGCAAGGAAATTCAGGAGAAGGTCCGGCGCCCGTGGTGGGGCTACCATCAGGTCAACGCCTTCAAGAGCCACGTCTTCCCCTATGACGAGCCCGGAGCGGGCGTGGCGACCTACGCCGCTTCGCCCGACGCAGCCGGAAAGTTCGCCATGGGGACGACCTCGTGGACCGGCGTCGTGCAGCTCGACTATTCGCTGGGCTGGCTGAGCGAAACCGGGATCGCCAACATCGAGGCCGCCCGCCAGCCGCTGATCAAGGCCGTACAGACCGAGCTGCGGCGTCGGGGCTACGAGCCGCTCACCCCCATTGATTCAAAGACTGCACTGGTCGCCTTCGCACTGAAGGACGCGCGCCGGAAGCTCGCCGACCTGATGAAGGCCGCCGACATCCGCCTGACCGTCTCCCAGAACCGCTTCCGCGTCTCCCTCGCCGTCTTCAACGACATGAACGACGTGGACCGCCTGCTTTCCACCCTGCCCCGGAATCCTCCCGCCTGATGTCACTCGCAAAGCTTCTGGCCGCGACCACCGCCGCCCTGGCGCTGGCCGGCGCAGCGCACGCCCAAGGCGCGCCGCCTTCTCTCGACCTGACCCTCCGGCCTCACGCCTCGGCCGGCGCCGTCGACGTCGTAGATGTCGTGCTGAAGCTGCAGGCGCCGAACGCAAAGCCCGGCGAGAGCTTCCTGCGGCTGCCCATGGTGTTCGCCTCGGTCGAAACCGCGCGCTACGAAGCGGCCGACATCCAGGTGACGGACGCCAAGGGCGCCGTCCCGCTTGTCCAGAAGGACGATCCGGTCGATCCGTCGAACTTCATGTACTTCCGCCGCTGGCAGATTGGCCGGGGGACCGAGGGCGACGTCACGGTGCGCTACAAGGCTCCCGCCCGCGCGTTCCGGCCCAAACTCGGCTCCGGCCCGCCCTTCGACCTTCGCCCTGAGGCGGGCGGCGTGAACGGCGCGGGCGTGACCTTCCTGGCGCTCCCGGACAACCAGAAGCCCTACAGCCTGCGCCTGGGCTGGGACCTCGGCGGCATGCCCGCCGGCTCGCGGGGGGCGCAGAGCCTCGGCGAGGGCGAACTGCGGATGACGGGCCCCGTCGAACTGCTCGCCAACACCTTCTACATGGCCGGGCCAATCAACAGCTATCCCGCCGAGAGCGGCGGGCCGTTCGCGATTTACTGGCTGGGCACGCCGCCGTTCGACGTCCAGGCGGTCGCCAGTTGGACCGAAAAGGCGCGCACCGCGATCGCCACCTTCTTCGGCGAGCCGGACAAGCCCTATCGCGTGTTCTTCCGCAAGAACCCCTATCCCGGCACAGGCGGCGCGGGCCTGATCAATTCCTTCATGTCCGGCTTCAGCGACGCCCCGCCGCCGACCGTGGAGGGCATGCGCCACCACCTGGCGCACGAGATCGTTCATAACTGGCCCGGCAGCCTGTCCGGCCCCAACGGCACAGTTTCCTGGTACGGTGAGGGCCTGGCGGAGTTCTACTCGGCCACAATCCCCTGGCGCGCGAGGCTGATCGACACCGACGACTTCCTGGCCCAGGTGAACGAGCGCGCCCAGAGCTACTATGGCAATCCGGTCAACACCGCGCCGGCCAGTGAGATCGCCGCCAAGTTCTGGAGCGACACCCGGGTCCGCAAGCTGCCCTATGACCGCGGCGCCTTCTACATGGCCATGGTCGATGCGCAGGTGCGCGCCAAGTCCGGCGGCGAACGGCGGCTGGACGATCTGGTCAAGGCGATGATCGCCCGCCGGGAAGCCGGCCAGCCCTACGACACCGACGCCTGGCTCAGTCTGGTGGTGGCGGAGCTCGGGCCGCAGGCCAAGGCCGAATACGAGGACATGATGGCGGGCAAGCTGCTGGTCCCGCCCTCGGACGCCTACGGCCCTTGTTTCCAGCGAGAAGCCGCTACCTACCGCCAATTCCAGCTCGGCTTCGACTCTGCGTCGCTGACCGCCTCGCCGCGGATCATCCGCGGTCTGGTCGCTGGATCGAACGCCGCCGCCGCTGGCCTGAAGGACGGCGATGAGGTCACCGAGCCGGTGGTACTGGACGCCGTGCAGGGCAAGCCCGACGCGACCATCACCCTGAAGGTCCGCCGAGCCGGGCGTGACTTCGAGGTCACCTATCTCCCCCGTGGCGCTGCCCTTTCCGGCTACCGCTGGACCCGCGTGGCCACCGTCCCGGACAGCCAATGCGCCATCTGATCCCGGCATCCCTGGCCGCCGTCTTGCTGATGACGGCCACGCCGACCCACGCGGCCGAGCCAGCGGCGGCCTCCACGGCCTCGGCGCCCCGCGCCTATGCCAGCGACCACGCCGGCGTCTTCGGCGGACGCAAGATCGCCTATCGCGCCAGCCTGCAGGAGACGATCCTGAAGGACCCGAAGGGGCAGCCGGCCGCGAGCCTCTTCAGCTTCTCCTACGTGGCGAAGGGCCAGGGTGAAAACCGGCCGGTGGTCTTCGTCTTCAACGGCGGTCCCGGCTCCTCGTCGATCTGGATGCACATGGGCATGCTCGGCCCGCGCCGGGTGGCGTTCGCAGACCCCGTCCACCCGCCGACGACCCCGCCCTTCAAGCTGGAGGACAACCCCTTCTCCCTGCTGGACGTGGCCGACCTGGTGTTCATCGACCCGATCGGCACTGGCTACAGCCGGCTGCTGCCCGGCGGAAAGGGCGAGGATTTCTACGGGGTCAGCCAGGATGCGCGCGCCACCGCGGAGTTCATCCAAAACTGGCTCAGCGCCAACGGGCGCTGGAACTCGCCGAAATACCTGGTCGGCGAGAGCTACGGCACGGTCCGGGCCTCAGTGCTGGCCAACACCCTGATGGGCGGCCCGTTCTCGCCGACCGCCACGCTGGGCGGCGCGACCCTGAATGGCGTGATCATCCTGGGGCCGTCCTTCGACGTCGGCCGCTCTTCCGGTGACGAGACGTATCTCACTTCGCTTCCGACCATGGCGGCGACCGCTTGGGTCCATGGCCGGACACCCAGGGAAGGTCGCACCGCGCAAAGCGCCGCTGACGAAGCCCGACGTTTTGCGGCCGAGACCTACCTCCCCGCTCTGTACGCAGCCGAGGACCTGAGCGCAGCCGATCGTACCCGGGTCGCCGAGGGCTTGGCCGGGCTGACCGGTCTTTCCGCTCAGACCTGGCTGGACGCCAACCTGCGCATCTCACTCGGCGAGTTCGGGAAGCTGCTGCTGAAAGACCAGGGCCTGCAGATCGGCGCCTATGATGGCCGCTACACCCTGCCGCTTGCCGCCAGCGGCGGGGATCCGGTCGCCGACGATCCGGCCATGGGCCAATACACGCCGGGCTTCATCGCGGTGTTGAACGACTATGTCCGCAACGAACTGAGGGCGCCCGCGCCGACGACCTACCAGCCGATCGCGTTCGGCGAGGTCAATGCGCGCTGGAACTGGGGCGCCGGCCCCGGCGCGCCGCAGCCGAAGAACTACGCCGAGGATCTGGCTGTCGCCATGCGCCGCAACCCGGCGCTGAAGGTCTTCGTCGGCGCAGGCTACTACGATCTCGTCACAACCTTCGGCGCCGCGGAGTATGTGACGCGCCGCTCGGGGCTAGCCCGCGATCGCGTGACCCTGCGGACCTATCCGTCGGGTCACATGCCCTACATGGGAGACGAAAGCGCGCGGCTGCTCGGCGCCGATATCCGCGCCTTCATCGCAGCGCGCTAAGCCCTCGGTTACTTGAGTTCGAAGCCGAGGTCGCCGAGCACCTCGCGCAGGACATGCCGGCCGGCCATGGACTCCGGGCCCCGGGTGCGCTGGGCGGCCTGCACCGTCCAGTCGAGCTCAGGCATGGCCTGCTCGCGCTGGAAGCTGCGAATGCGCGGATTGTAGCTCTCCGCCGCCTCGCGCTGGGCGTTGTCCCACACGTAGCGCTCGCGGAAGAACACCGAGGCCTGCGGCAATCTCGGTTTCACTGCAGCGGGGCGGGCCGGATCGGGACGGCCGACGACCAAGCCGACCAGCGGGAAGACGTGAGGCGGGAGGCCCAGTTCAGCGGCCACTTCCTTCGGCTTGTTGCGGATGCCGCCGATATAGACCGAGCCCAGGCCCAGGGACTCCAGGGCCACGACAGCGTTCTGGGCGGCCAGCGCCGTGTCGACCGCCCCCAGCAGGAAGGTCTCGGTAAAGTCCAGGGCTCCCGACTCCCGGCCGTTCTCGACTGCGAGATTACGCAGCCTCGCCAGGTCGATTAGCCAGACCAGCAGGGTTGGCGCCTCGATAATGTGCCGTTGGTTTCCGGCCAAGGCGGCGAGCCTAGCCTTGCGCTCGGGATCCTCGACCGCGACGACGCTCCAGACCTGCAGGTTCGACGACGCGGGCGCCGACTGCGCGGCCGTCACCAGCGTTTCCAGGGTTCCCTCGGGCAGCGCGTCCGGCAAATAGGCCCGCACGGACCGATGGGCGAGGATCGTCTCCAGAGCCTCGTTCCAGGCGACGGGGGCCGGCGCGTCGTCGCGGCGATAGCGGGCTTGGGCGTGGTCGGCGCCTGCTGGCTTCAAGGCGATAGCGGCGCTCATCTCAAGCTCCCACGATGGCGGCCTGGCGCTGGCGCGCAGCAAGGCCGTTGCCCGGGCGTTCGAGCCCAAGGTTCTCCCGCAGAGTCGCGCCTTCGTACTCCTGTCGGAACAGTCCGCTCTTCTGGAGGATCGGCACGACCTGAT
>JAEXKM010000030.1 GCA_023445705.1 Pseudomonadota bacterium | reverse complement strand
GGGTGAGGGGCCGGCGACCGCCCTCGGTCCCGCCGCGCAGGCGCGGCTCCTGCGGGGGCGTCGCGTTGCGCGCCTGACGGCGCCGCCGGCCCCTCGACGGCGCGTCCCGCTCGGCGAGGCGCCGAGCTCCTTGCAGCCTCACATGGGGATTTTAGTGTCAAGGCTGTCCGGCGACGGCCCATGTTCTGCATAGAGGGATTGGATCAACGGACAGCCTGGGTCCTGCCCCGCGTCGCAGGCCCGAACGGAGTCAGCCAGGACCCGCTCCATGCGCTTCAAGTCGGCGATCCGCGCTCGGACGTCTGTCAGGTGCGAAGCAGCGAGGGTTCTCACCTCGGCGCAAGAGGCTTGTCCTCCACCGGCAAGGCCCAGGAGGGCGCGCACCTCGTCTAGCGTAAAGCCCAGCTCGCGGGCCCGGCGTACGAAGCCGAGGCGGCCTACGTCTTCGCCGCCATAGCTGCGGTAGCGGCCGCGCCGCGGCGGAGCCGGCATCAGGCCGATCCGCTCGTAGTAGCGGATTGTCTCGATGTTGCACCCCGTGCGGCGTGAGAGTTCGCCGATCTGGATCGCCTGTTCAGCCATGGTCTGCAGCTCACGATTAGGGCTTGAGTCTGTAGTCGCTACAGATGGCATCATTTTCGGCGTTGGACCAGGAGGCGACCCTATGACTGCAACCAGCGGGCTTCGAGCCCGACCAGACGGACAGGGTCGGACGCCCGCCGAGACTGCCTTGAGCTGGGCGGCCGTCGCGGCTGGGGCCGGGGCGGTCTTCGCCTGGGCTGCGTGCTGTGTCCTGCCGATGTCGCTGGCCTTGGCCGGACTTGGCCTGGGCGGCCTGAGCTGGGTCGCCGGTCAGCGTACCTGGCTAACGCTCGCGGCGCTCGGCGTGATTGGCATGGGCTGGGTGCTGACCTGGCGCCGCGTCCGGATGTGCCGGCTCGACAGCGCCTGCGCTGCGCCATCGCGGCTCGGGATCGGCCTGCTCGGCGCGGCCACGGTGCTCGTCCTCCTCGCCCTCATCTGGCAGCCGATCATCGAGCCCTGGGCTCTGGCGCTGATCCGGAGCGCCCGCTGATGGACGCCGCGCAGATCCAGGCCCGCTCCACGCTCACCTGCCCGCACTGCGGCCACAAGGCGACCGAGACCATGCCGACCGACGCCTGCCAGTATTTCTACGACTGCCAGGGTTGTGGAACCGTCCTCAAGCCCAAGGCGGGCGACTGCTGCGTCTACTGCTCCTACGGCGACGTGCCCTGTCCGCCGATCCAGGAAGCGCACGCCATTGGCGAGTCGGCCGCCTGCTGTGGGGCGGGCGGAGCTGGATAGGCGCGGCCGCGCAGCCGGCGCTGATCTTTTCCGCCGGTATCCGAGTCTGAGCCCGCTCGTCCGACCGGGCCATCAAGGCCAGATCAACCTCACATTCGGTGGCCGCAGGATGCGACCGAACCAACTTCCCGCATTCGATGACGTTGGGGCTCAGGAGGACGGGACCATTCTTCATCTGCGGCTGGTTGAAGGCCACGGCTGCAATCGGTCCGCCCGCCTGGATCCGTCAGGACTGATCAGGCCCTGGGGATAGGGTTAAGTGGGCTCAGGCGGCCTGCATGACGGCCCCCTCGATCACCACGCCGCTGGTGACATACTTCCAGAAGGCCACCAGGAGTTTCCGCGCCAGGGCGACGATGGTGGTCTTGCGCATCCGGCCGCCGTTTCGCTGCACCCGCTCGAAGAACCATTGGCTGAGCGCCGAGCCGGGCTGATGCCGTGTCCAGAGCCAGGCCACCTGGATCATCGTCGTCCTCAGGCGCGGGTTCCCAGCCTTGGACACGCCCTGCTCGTGATCGATTGACCCGCTCTTCCAGGGGGTCGGCGCCAGTCCGGCGTAGGCCGCTACCTGCCTTCGATTGTCGAAATGGCGGTAGAGCGCCTCCGACCAGAGGATGGCGGCGATCTGCGAGCCGATGCCCTTCAACTGCGCCAACATCACCGCTGGCGTCGGGGTGGTGTCAGCCAACGGCTCAAGAAGCGCGTCGCGTTCGGCCTCGACGATCTTGAGTTGCTCCATCAGCAGCTCGATCCGATCGAGTTCGCGGCTGATCTGCGCCTTCAGTCGGGTCGGCAGTTCGCGTCCGTCTCCGGTTCGCAGGGCGCCCAGCTGCGCTCGCCGGCTCTTCAGCAGCGGGTCATAGTCGAAGATTCCCTGGGCGCAGAGCAGGCCCTTGATCCGGTTAGTGTGCTCGATCCGCTCGGCCAAAAGCGTCTTCCGTTCACGGCAGACACGCCTGCGGTCCTCCTCATCGGGCGTCGGCGGCCGGACCATGGAACACACGCGCGGCTCTCCCCGCTTGTACGCCAAGATCGTCCGCACCAGGGTTTCACCGTCGATCCGATCGGTCTTCGCCTGGCGCCGGCGACGAGAGGTGAGGATCGACGCCGCATCGACGACATGGCTCTCGATGCCCTCGCCCATGAGAACCCGATGGATCCAGAATCCATCTAGGCCAGCTTCCTGAATGGTGATGATCGGGAACAACCGATCCATGCGAGCGGCGGCCTTCTGTTGAAGCTGCGCGAACCGCGCCAAAAGGCCACCCACGTCGCCGGCCGAGACCGAATGCTTGGAGAGCTTTTCGCCTGCGCCTGGCGACAGCGAAGTGATCAGCCAAGTTGATCGGCTGAGTTCCAGCGAAACGAAGATCGCCCCGAGATCGGTGCGGATGGCGCTTTGGTCTTGGGGGTGGGCGTCGGGCATCAGGCGGTCTCCAGCAGGTGAATGGTACAGCGACCTCACTCTGCTGGTGGCCGAGCGGAGCGCTACCCCGCCCCATGGGATCTTCATTCTTGTTCCCGCGCGCTCGCGCGGGGGTGGGCTTAGGGCTCCGCCCTCGGCGCGCTTCAACGCCGCTTCCGCCCAGCTTCGGCCCCCTCGCAGGGCGAAACAGGAGCGCAGGGCCGCCAGGGGCACTGCAGCCGGTTCCCCGCGAAGCGGCGTCTCCGCTTGCACACCCGGTCTCGCCGACGGGCAGGGCGCCAGGCGCGCCATGCGCCTGCCACCCTGATCCAAAAGGAGGTCGTGATGACCCAGCAAGACCAAGACCAGATCGTCTCGGGCGCGGAAATCGAAATTCCCCTCAACAGGCTCAAGAAGTCGCCGCGCAATGTGCGCAAGACCCCGCACAGCGCCGAAGCCATCGAGGCGCTGGCCGCCAGCATCGGCGCCAAGAAGATGTTGCAGAAGCCGGTGGTCGAGCCTGAGCGCGACGAGGCGGGCGCGATGACCGGCTTCTGGCTGGTGACCATCGGAGAGGGACGCCGCTTGGCGCTCGAACTGCTGGCGCGCCGAAAGGCCATCAAGAAGACCCATCCTGTTTCCTGCATGATCGAGATCGAACTCGATCCGCAGGAAATCAGCCTCGATGAGAACGTCACCCGCTCCGCCATGCATCCGGCCGATCAGTTCGAGGCGTTCCGCGACCTGCACGAACGCAAGGGCTGGAGCGCCGAGGAGATCGCCGCCCGCTTCGGCGTCGGCGCGCAGCTGGTCCGCCAGCGGCTGCGCCTCGCCAATCTTAGTCCCCGGCTGATCGATCTCTACCGCGCCGAGGACCTTGGCCTTGACCAGCTGATGGCGTTTGCGGTCACCGACGACCACGCGCGGCAGGAACAGGTCTACGAGCAGCTCTCCTACAACCGCTCGGCCGCCTATATCCGCGCGGCCCTCACCACCGCCAAGATCGCAGCCAGCGACCGGCGGGCGCAGTTCGTCGGCGTCGAGGCCTATTGTGAGGCGGGCGGCCCGCTGACCCGCGATCTCTTCACCGACGACCAGGGCGGCTGGCTTGACGACGTGGTCCTGCTCGACGCGTTGGTCATGGAAAAGCTGACCTCGCTCGCCGAAGACCTGCGCGCCGGCGAGGGCTGGAAGTGGGGCGAGGCGCATCTGGACTACCCGACCGGACACGGCTTTGCGCGAGTCTATCCTCATTATGTCGAACGCGGCGAAGCAGACGCAGCGCAGATCGCCGCCCTGTCGGCGGAGTATGACGGACTGGTGGAGCGCTACGCCGAACTGGACGAGTTGCCGCCCGAGACCGAGGCGCGGCTGAGGGAGATCGATGCGGCGTTGGAGGCCTTCGGCGAGGGCTACGCCTACGATGCAGACGAGACCGCTCGCGGCGGTCTCTTCGTCATGCTCGGCCACGATGGTCAGGCGCGGATCGAGCGCGGCTTCATTCGTCCCGAGGATGCTGCGCCTGAACCGGAGGCCGAGGAGGCCGCGCCCGACGATGCGGATGCAGCCGAAGACTCCGACGACGAGGACGGGGCCGCTGGGGCGCATTTGCCCGACCGGCTGGTGGCCGAACTCACCGCCTATCGCACCGCTTCACTACGCGATGTGCTCGCCGAACATCCGGACGTCGCCATGCTGGGGCTTGTCCATGCCCTGGTGCTGCGGACCTTCTTTCCCAGTGCGCAGGCGACCTGCCTGGACCTGCGCTGCGCCTCCCGCAACCTCGATGCGGACGCGACCGGGATCGACGATGGAGCGGCGCAGCGCCGCATCGCCGCGCGGCACGAGGCCTGGGCGCGGCAGATGCCGGACGAACCGGCGTCGGCCTGGGATTTCGTGGTCGGCCTGGACAGCGACAGCCGCGCCAGCCTGCTCGCCCATTGCGTCAGCCTGACCGCCGACGCGGTGCGCGGCTGGCAAGGGCGCGGCGCCGCGCTCGCCCACGCCGATGCGCTGGCGCGGGCGACCGGGCTCTCCATCGGCGGCGACTGGAAACCTGACGCGCGGCGCTATCTCAGTCGCGTGACCAAGGCCCGCATCCTGGAAGCGGTCGCCGAGGCGGCGGGCGGCGAGGCCGCGCAGCGCCTTACCGACCTACGCAAGGGAGACCTCATCGAGGCCGCCGAACCGCTGGTCTTACAGGCCGGTTGGTTGCCGGTCCTGCTGAGACCCTGCCAAGCCTCAGGCGGCGACGAGGCGGCGCAGAACCTCGCCGCCTAGACTACAGACCTGCACGTCGAGCGCCGCCCCTGGACCTTCGGTGCGGCGCATCGGCCGCTTTGCAGGCGCTGTCTTCCCGACTTTAGTCGGCGTCGACCAGCGAGGCGGGGAGGGGCGGCCGGGCGCCCGATCTGCGGCCCGAGCGCGCAGGCGCGCGGCTGGCCATCTTCCGAGCCGCCTGCCGCTCAAGGCCGCCGATGCGTTCGGGGCCAATCTGCAATCCGTCCGCCGGGCCGGCGCCGACGCTGAGGCGCCTCGCGGATCAGACCTTCGCCCGGCGCCTGGCCGACCTCCCGAACCTGGCGAAGGCGCCAAGCGGGGCTCACCGAATGTCTGCGTAGCGCAAGAGCCGCGCGGCGCGGGCCTCGTGGCGTGATCGGGCCGAGGCGTAGCGGCGCCTGCAACGGCTCTGGACGGCTTCTTTCCCCTGCCGCCTGCGGCGTCATTCCTCGCGCTACAAACAAGCCCTCCGTCGCCGTCCTCCGCTGCGCTGCGGGCCGATCGGCTGCAGGCCCCGCCAAGTCCCGGCCTGGGATCGCCATCGAGGTCGCGATCGGCGCGGCCGAACGCACGGAGACATCCCATGGCCACCATCGGCGCATTCGCCAAGTTCGAGGACGGCTCGATCCACGGCGACATCAAGACCCTCACCCTCAATGTCAAAGCGGCCGTGTTCCGGCCCGCCGAGAAGGATAACGACAAGGCCCCCGACTACCGCATCTTCGCCGGCCAGACCGAGTTTGGGGCCGCCTGGAAGAAGACCAGCCGCGAGAACCGCGACTACCTCTCGGTCAAGCTGGACGACCCGAGCTTCGCGTCGCCCATCTACGCCTCCCTGGTCGACGCCGATGACGGCTACGCCCTGATCTGGTCGCGCAGCCGCGCCGCGGACTGAACCTCGCGCCGCCGCCCCGGACGCGCCGGGGCGGCGGCTCTTCCTACAACCTGAACTCTGGAGGCCGCCATGTCGCGCCCCAACCCCGCCGTGCGTCCGAAAGGCCCGCGGCAAGACCTCTACGCCCGCGTCACCGACGCCATCGTCGCCGACCTGCAGCGCGGCGTGCGGCCCTGGACCAAGCCCTGGTCGGCCGACCATATGGCTGGCCGCATCTGCCGCCCCCTGCGCTCGACGGGGGAACCCTATAGCGGGATCAATGTGCTGCTGCTGTGGGCGCAGTCAGTGGCCTGCGGCTACGCTGCGCCGATCTGGATCACGTTTCGCCAAGCGCTTGCCCTTGGCGGCGCCGTGCGACGGGGCGAGAAAGGCTCCACCGTCGTCTACGCCAACCGCGTCTCGCGCACCGAACGGGACGCCAGCGGCGAGGAAGTCGAGTTTCAGTTCCCGTTCCTGAAGGCCTACACGGTGTTCAACGTCGAACAGGTCGAGGGTCTGCCGGCGCACTTCTACGCCCTGGCGCAGCCGCAACTCGATCGGCTGCAGCGGATCGGTCCCGCCGAAGCCTTCTTCGCCGCCTTGCGTGCGGACATCCGGCACGGCGGCGCCATGGCCTATTACGCGGTCGGTAGCGATCACGTGCAACTGCCGCCCTTCGAGGCGTTCGACGATCCCGAAAGCTATTATGCGACCCTGGCGCACGAAATGACGCACTGGACGCGGCATCCGACCCGCCTCGACCGCGACTTCGGCCGCCAGCGGTTCGGGGACGAAGGCTATGCCCGCGAGGAGCTCGTCGCCGAACTCGGAGCGGCTTTCCTCTGCGCGGATCTTGGTCTCGAACTGACGCCGCGAGAGGATCACGCCGCCTATCTTGGTCATTGGCTTGAGGTGCTGAAGGCCCAGCCGCGGTTCCTGTTCACGGCAGCCGCGCATGCCCAGAAGGCCTGCGACTACCTGCGCGCGAAACAGCCGCGGAGCTGAGCTTGCGCGCCCC
>JAEXKM010000440.1 GCA_023445705.1 Pseudomonadota bacterium | reverse complement strand
CGCCGAGACCGCCCAGCGCCACCGCCTGAACGTCGGCGCTATCGTCTCGCCGGCCATGCTCTCGGTCAGGGTCGCCATGGGCAAGCAGCGGGCGGGCCGCAAGATCGGCGAGGTCGAGGAAGGCATGCTGGAGATGCTCGATCCCGGCGACACCTTCGTCTTCGCGGGCCAGGTCTGGTCGCTGGTGGCGGTCACCGGAACCGACGTCCTGGTCAGCCCGGCGACCAACCGGGACCCGAAGATGCCGTCATGGGGCGGCTCCAAGTTCGCGCTCTCGACCTTCCTGGCCAAACGGGTTCGCGAACTGATGTACGATCAGGAGCACTGGAAGGTGCTGCCCGCCGACGTCCGGGAATGGCTGGAAGTCCAGCGCGACCATTCCCTGATCCCAGAGGCCGAGGAGATGCTGCTTGAGACCTTCCCGCATGGGAAGCGTCACTTCCTGGTCTGCTATCCCTTCGAAGGGCGCCTCGCCCACACCACCCTCGCCATGCTGCTAACGCGCCGCCTGGAGCGCCTGGGCGTCGGTCCGCTGGGCTTCGTCTGCAACGACTACGCCATGGCCATCTGGTCCCTGAAGCCGATGGACGGTCTCGATCTCGACGACCTCTTCGCAGAAGACATGCTGGGCGACGATTTGGAGGCTTGGCTTGCCGAGAGCTTCATGATGAAGCGGGCCTTCAAGGGCTGCGCGATCATCGCTGGCCTGATTGAGCGGCGCTTTCCAGGCCATGAGAAGTCCGGGCGCCAGGTGACCTTTTCGACCGACCTGATCTACGACGTGCTGCGACGCCACCAACCCGATCACCTGCTGCTCCGCTGCGCCCGCGACGACGCGGCCAGCGGCATGATCGACGTCGCGCGCCTGAGCCAGATGCTGTCCCGGGTCGCCGGGCGGATCAGGCATTCCCCCCTCGACCACCTCTCGCCCTTCTCGGTGCCGATCCTGCTGGAGATCGGCAAGGAACGCTCGCCTGGCCAGGCTGGCGACATGATCCTGGCCCAGGCCGAGGAAGACCTGATCGCAGAGGCCTTGTCGTGAGCGCTCTCGCCCCCCGGCCCCATCCCTTTCAGCCCAGCCGCTGCGGCGGGTTGCGGATGAGCCTCAACGGCGTGGCCGTGACCCTGCGGGCCAGCGGCGCCCTCTGGATCGAGGCCGCCCGGATGCTTGTCGTGGCCGACCTTCACCTGGAAAAGGGCTCGGCCTACGCCGCCCGCGGCCAGATGCTGCCGCCCTACGACACCCGCGACACCCTCCGACGCCTGCAGGCCGAGGCGCTGGCGACCCTGCCCGATGCAGTGGTCCTGCTGGGCGACACCTTCCACGACCGCAAGTCCGAAGACCGCCTGGCCCGTGACGACGCCGAGGCGCTGCGCGCCCTGGCTGGGCTGACGCGCCTGATCTGGGTGGTCGGCAATCACGACGCCGACGGTCCCCAGCACCTGCCGGGCGAGGTGCGCGACGAGATCGCCGTCGATAGCCTCGTCCTGCGCCACGAGCCAACCGAAGGCGCCCAGCCCGGAGAGGTCGCGGGCCACCTGCATCCCTGCGCCCGCGTCGTCGCCAGTGGCGGCAGCGTCCGTCGCCGCTGCTTCGTCACCGATGGCCAGCGCATGGTGGCCCCGGCGTTCGGCGCCTATGCCGGCGGTCTCAATGTGAAGGATGTGGCGTTCGCCGGCCTCTTCGCCGAGCCGCCGCTGTGCGGCGCGCTCGGCGCCGGCCGCGTACACGCCGTCGGCTGGCGGTCCCTGGCCGGGGACTGACTACATCCGCAGCGCCTGCTCCATGGCCAGGGCCAGCGACAGGCAGGCGCCCAAGGTCAGCGCGGTCATCAATCGTGGATAGCGGGCCGGCACGTCCGGCGCCGAGTGGTCGTACAGCCACTGCAGGATGAAGGCCGCCATGAAGCCGCCAAGCAGCCAGGGCGTCTCAATCATCCCCCGCGCAAACAGCAGCGCCCATCCGCCGATGGGCGAGACCGCCGACAGCGCCAGCCGCGCCCATCGCGGCTCGGCCCGCCCGCTTTCCAGGCCCCAGCGCACGCCGCCCAGAAAACCCAGCATGACGGCCGACCAGGTGAAGAGGACGGTCAGCGCCGCGCCCGACATCCTCGCCGGCCCATAGACATAGACCAGCGCCGCGGCTGGAAATGGCATGAGCCCCGCCAAGGCGATGATCCAGAGCGGCTTGGGGGCGGGGCTTCCGCCCGGAAGATCGGCGCGAATGTCCAAACTCAGTTCCTCCGGAACGCGACGGACGCCGCCCAGCCAGCCCCGAGCGCGATGGCCACGGACGCCAGGCCGTAGAGCCAAGGCCTCTGGTGCGCGAAAAGATAGAGCGCGCGCTCGATCCCGGCCTTCTCGACCGTCAGGCCGCGCATGCGACGCGACACCGGCAGCCCATCCTGAAACAGGAAGATCTCGGCCGAGTAGGCGCCGATGGGCGCGGCCGCCGGCAACTGGATCTCGGCCTTGAACAGCCCACGATCGACGAAGGTCACGCCCTGGTCGTCGGCCGCATAGAGGCCCCCGGCCTCCTTGAGCCGCACCACTGCGCGCCGCCAGTCCAGATAGTCTGGTCCCAGGCGGCTCACCACCATGTCGCGCACCCCGTATCTCGTCTCGGTCCGCTGCTCGAGCGGCGCGTTGATGCGCAGGTGATCGACGCCTGCCCCCAACCGCCGCAGCGTGCTGAAACTGGCGATATCGCCGAGCGGGCGGGTGGAGGCGGCCATGTAGAAGCCCGGCGCGCCCTCGAAGACGACCGGCTTGGAGTTGACCCAGATTCCCGCGACGCGGCTCTTGCGGGCCAGGCGCACGGGCGCGTCGGGCCCGCGCACGATCACCACCACGTCGCTCGGCTTGGTCGTCGGATCGAACACCGCGCCATAGAGGACGATGCTGGCCCCGCGGAAGTTCGATGTCACCTGCACATTGGTCGTCGTGAGCGCGGCGGAGACGGCGGCAGGCGGTGTCTCCGGAGGCGGGGCGTAGGCGCTCATCAATGGGCCCCCATCAGCACGAAGGGCTCACTGGGCGTGAAGAACAGCCCCAGGCCCATCTGCAGCCCGACCGCCAGGACAATGAGCGCCAGCAGGGCGCGCAGTTCCTCGGCGCGGAAGCGCAGCGACGCGCGCGCGCCGACCTGGGCGCCGAGCACCCCGCCCACCAGCAACAGGGTGGCCAGCACCACATCTACGGTCTGGTTGCGCCCGGCCTGCAGCACGCTGGTCAGCGAGGTCGTCAGAATGATCTGGAAGAGGCTGGTCCCCACGACCACCCCCGCGGGCATCCGCAGGATGTAGACCATGGCTGGCACCAGCACGAAACCGCCGCCCACCCCCATGATCGCCGAGAGGACGCCGACGAACACCCCCAGCAGGATCGGCGGGATCACGCTGATGTACAGCCGCGACCTAGGGAACCGCATCTTGAACGGCAGGCCATAGAGCCAGGGCGGCCGGCGATCGCGCCGTGGCTTGGGGGCTTCGCCGCGCTTGCGGCGCAGGATCGACGACAGCGACTCGCTGAGCATCAGCGCGCCGATCACGCCCAGGAAGATCAGGTAGGAAAGCGAGACGACGAGGTCGGCCTGGCCCAGCAGGCGCAGCCAGCGGAACACCTCCACCCCGATCAGCGACCCGATCGCCCCGCCGGCCGCCAGCACCCCGCCCATTCGAAAGTCCACGGCCTTGCGCCGGGTGTAGGAGATGACGCTGGAGGTCGAGGACGCCGCGACGTGATTGGCTTCGCTGGCCACAGCCACCGCCGGCGGGATGCCCAGGAACACCAGCACCGGCGTCATCAGGAAGCCGCCGCCGATACCGAACAGCCCTGAGATGAAGCCGACCGCAGCCCCCAGCGCCACCAGCAGCGGCGCGTTCACCGAGACTTCCGCTATGGGCAGATAAAGATCCAAGCACGCCCCTTAGCTGGCTGGGGCTATTGGGTGAAGACCTGCAGCCGCGAAAGGGTGTTCGTATCCAGCGCGCCGGTCGCCGTCAGGCCCGCCTCGCGCTGATACGCGGCGATCGCCATCTTGAGCGCCGGCGAGGAGACGCCATCCGTCGGCCCCTGATAATAGCGCAGGACCGACAGCGCCTGTTGCGCGCGCGAGATGTCCGCCGGCGAAGCGCCCATGGGCGCGGCCAATGCGGTCGCCGAGGGATTGGGTTCAGTGGGCCGGAATGCCTGGGCGGCCCGTTCGGCGACCGTGCGCGCTTCCGGACTCAGGGTCTGACGCACCCGCGCAGCGTTGTCCAAGGCGCCCTTGTCCTTGCTCCGCGCGGCGATCAGGTACCACTTGTAGGCTTCGGCTGCATTGAGGCTCACCCCACGCCCCTGCTCGTAGAGGACCCCCAGGTTGAACTGGCTGTCCACCAGACCGAGCTCCGCAGCCCGCCGGAACCACTGCGCCGCCGTCACCGCGTTCGTCGGCCCGCCCTGGCCTTCCGCCAGGGCGATGCCCAGGTTGTGCATGGCCGCGCGATTGCCACCCTCGGCCGCACGCTCGGTCCAGCGGCGAGCCGCAGCGGGATCCTTCTTCAGCCCGGCTCTGCCCTCGGCGTAGAGCTTGGCCATGTAGAACTGGGCAGGCGAATGACCGAGGTTCGCGGCCCGGCGCAAATCTTCCACGCCGCGGGCGTCGCCCGCTTCGATGGCGCTAAGGCCACGGGCGTAGAGGTCGCCCAGCGCCGCGGCGTCCCCCGCGGTCCGCGTCGCCGGGGTGTTCGCCGCAATGGCCGGGGCGGCGGTCATCTTCGGAACCAGGGCTACCGCCGCGCGCGCCACGGGGGTCGTATCGACCTCCCCGGTCTCGACTTCGCCGGCCTGATCGCTGCTCATCACGTCGAGCGCGTCCGCGACGCGCTGCGGCGTGGCGCCGCCCGGCTCGCCGTCCATCACGAAATAGCTCGCCGTGCCGAGGCTGAGACACGCCGCCCCGCCAGCCACCAGCAGCGCGGTGTGCAGCGAGCCGCCCGACGACCGCTTGCGCAGCGGAAGGCCCGGGAACAGCGACTTGCCTTCCCGCTTCGGGAGTTTCTCGAGCTTGCCGCCCGCAGCCTTCTGCCCCTTCGCCTCGGCGGCGGCGGCTCGCGCCGCGGCCCGGGCCTGCTCGATCACTTCCCGCGTCGAAAGCTGGCGCTGCGGCTGCGCGGAGGCTTCCGCGTCGACATCTTGTTCGACGGCGGCCTCGACCTCTATCGGCTCGGCTT
>JAEXKM010000407.1 GCA_023445705.1 Pseudomonadota bacterium | reverse complement strand
CCGGAAGCGCTCCGACCTTTCGGCGCAGGTAGTCCGGCGTCCACTGCCGCACCGCCGGCCAGTCGGCGATCTCTCCGGCCATGACAACCGGCCAGTTGGCCGCATAGTGATCGTCGCGAAACGCCTCTGCGCTCAGCCCGCGCTTACGCGGGATCGGCCGCAGGGAGCCGAACGAGCGCAGCCGCTCCAGCGAGCGCAGCGTCCACTCCAGCTTCTCGGCGCCAGGCGAATCGCGGCGCGGTGGCGCGGCGTTCACCGGGCAGACGGCCGGCTGTGGCGGCGGATCGTAGCGGTCAGCCCCCTCGAACTCCGCCAGCCGCAGCTTGCTCCGATGGTCCGACGGCCCCGGCGCGCCTTCGGCGTCGACCCCGCGATAATAGAACTTCTGCCACTTGTCGGCGGGCGCGGCAGGCGGATCGCTCGCCATCCGCGCCTGGAAGGCGTCCCGCGAGGCGCTCCAGGTTTCGAACTGGCGCTTCAGTTCGGGCTCCTCGGAGATGTCCGCGATCCGCGGCCTCACCGACTCCGCCAGTCCCCGCTGCAACGGGAAGATCAGGCAGAACGGCTCCCCGGCCTCGAACCGCACGGCCTGGCCTGGCCGCGTGAAGCGCCAGTTCATAGTGAAGGTAAAGGGCGACCAGTCCGTCTCGACCACGCCCCCGAGCGGCGCGATGGCGTCCTTGCCGGCGTTGGGCGGTCCGCCCACCCACAGGTCGATCCCGGGAGGCGTGCGAAACAGCCCCTGGACGTGGAAGGTCAGCACGCCCTGGCCGAACAGGGCCACCGGCGCGAACGGCTCCGCCGGCCCGTCCAGCCGCACCACGACGTCCTCGACCTCGGGTCCGCCGTTCCACTCGGCCGAAAAGCCGCAAGGGCTCAGCACCTCCCAGCCGTGGGCGTTGGCGATATTGAGGGGCAGGCAACGATAGGCGAAGGACTCGGGCGAGCCGTCCATCCAGTCGCGCCGCGACGACGCCGGACGAATCCACGGCTTCCAGCCCGGATAGACGTAACAGGTCAGGTCCATCGCCAGATGCTCGCCGACGCTCTACCCTGAGTGTTCATCTGGGCGGTTGCGCGGTCAAGCGGAACCGGTTGCGCAGCCCACGGGCGCTGCGGTATAGGGGCCGCGTAATGACCCTGGCTTTCGACATCGTCGGACCGATGAGCGCGCGCAGCTTCGCGCGTCCGGCCACCTGCGCGTCGAAAACCACCATGATGATTATTACCCCCACCATCGGGACGGGGCGAACGCACGCGCTTTAGCAAAAGCCGACGAATCGCAAGATCAGGAACCCCGCTCCCGAACAGGCAGCGGGGTTTTTTGTTGTGCGCGCCGTCGGTCCATTCACGAAAGGACTGACCTATGGAGACCCTGGAACCCGCACAGTCGTTGAAGGCCGGCGAAGCCGCCCGCCGCTTCGCCGACGCCTTGGCCGCAGAGGCCCTGATCGAGCAGACGGCTCGGCTGGAAGCCACTCTGGCCGCCGACGGCGGGCTTGAGACCCTGTTCGCCGTCGAGCAGGCGCTGGACCTGGCCTGGCCGAGCGCGGCTCCGACCTGCGAGATGATCTGGGCGACCGACGCGGCTGAGGACATCCTGCGCCTTCGCGCCTTCGACGAGGCCGGCCGCCTGCTGCTCTCGCAAGGCTACAAGGGCAAACGCCATGGGTGAGCCTGTCGCCGCCCTCGAAACCCGCCGCACCTTCCTGCTGCGCGTCCAGTCAGCCGAGGACGCCCTGTTGCGCGTCCTCGGTCCCTTCGCGGTCCAAGGCGCCCAGATCCTCAGCCTCCAGGCCGAGCGAGCCGGTGACGCCATGTCCATTCGCATCGAGGCTGGCGGGGTCAGCCTCGACCTCGCCAACCAACTCGTCGAGCGACTGCGCGGCATGCCGCTGGTGACCCAGGTCGGCGTCGGCTGGCGGGTGAGTCCGATCTGAACACGCCTGCCGTGTGAGTGGGATTTTTCTTTACCGTGAAGGGCCTAGAGCACGCCCAATTCTCGCGCATATCCCTCTCTCCCAAGGCGTTCCGTAAGTGTTCAAAGTGCTGACGTGCCTGACCACAGAGCACGACCTTCGGCTTGTCGTCGTCGCCGGGCTGGTTTGCTTCGGCGGCTGCTTCACCTCCTTCCGGCTCTATTCGCGTATGCGCGAGGCCGTCGGCGGCCCGGTGCGCGCCGCGTGGATGTTGCTCACAGGCCTCGTGGCCGGCTGTTCGGTCTGGGCGACCCACTTCATCGCCATGCTGTCCTACGAGACCGGCCTGCGGGCGGGTTTCCTGCCTGGCGGCACCCTGCTCTCGCTGCTGATCGCCATCCTGTTCATGGGCGCGGCCTTCTCGATCGCCGCCGTCACCCCAGCCCGCCAAGGGCGGGTGATGACCGGCGTGCTCGCCGGGCTCGGCGTCGGGGCGATGCACTACACCGGCATGTCGGCCTATGTGACCGAGGGCCGTCTCTCCTGGGACCTCGGGCTCGTCGCCGGCTCCATGATGCTGGGTCTGCCGCTGGGCGCGGCGGCCATGTGGCTCGCCGAGGCCGCTCGCACCTCCAAGCGCCAGGTCGTCGCCGGCCTGATCCTGACGCTGGCGATCTGCAGCGTTCACTTCGTCGGCATGGGCGCCATCACCATCATTCCGGATCCGACCGTCGACGTCCCGGCCCAGCTCCTTTCCTCGGTCATGATGACCCTGGCCGTCACCCTGATCGTCGGCCTGATCATCCTCGGCGGCCTCGCCGCGGTGCTGATCGAGGGCGGCGCCAACGCCCAGGCCATGAAGCGCCTGCGCCGCCTCGCCGACGCCGCCTATGAGGGCATCGTCGTGGTCCGCGGCGAACGGATCCAGGACGCCAACGCCGCCTTCTGCGCCCTCGCCGGCGCCCAGGTTCAGGACCTGATCGACACCCCGCTGATGGGCGACATCCTTGAACTCGACGGCGGCTCGCCGACCGCCGGCCGGCGCGAGGGGCGGCTGCGCCCCCGGGGCGGCGGGGCGGAAATCCCCATCGAAGCCTTCGCCCGCGTGCTCGAAACCGGCCACGGCCGCGAAGGCGAGGACCTGACGGTGCTCGCGGTCCGCGACCTGCGCGAGCGGCGCACCGCCGAGGAGAAGATCCGCTACCTCGCCGAACACGACGGGCTCACGGGTCTCGCCAACCGCAACGTCATGCAGAAGCGCCTGACCCAGGCCCTGGAGCAGGCGGCCGCCTCTGGCGACAGCCTGGCCGTCATCTGCATCGACCTCGACCACTTCAAGGAGGCCAACGACCTCCACGGCCACCTGGCCGGCGACGCCGTCCTGGCCGAGACCGCCGAGCGGCTGCGCCGCACCGTGACCGCTCCTTCTTTCGCCGCCCGCCTCGGCGGCGACGAATTCGTGGTCGTCCAGGTCGGCGCCGGCGACCAGCCCACCGCCGCCGCGGAGCTGAGCTCCGAACTGCTGGAGGTGCTCAGCGCCCCGGTGCCGTTCAACGACCAGGCCCTGCGCGTCGGGGCGAGCCTGGGGGTCAGCCTCTATCCCCACGACGGCGCTGACTACGGCGCGCTGCTCGCCAACGCCGACATGGCCCTCTACCGCGCCAAGGAGAACGGCCGCGGGGTCTACGCCTTCTTCAAGCGCGAGATGGACGAGACCATCCGTGAAAAGCGCAGCCTGGCCCGCGAACTACGCGAGGGCATCGCCAACGAGGCGATGGAGCTCCACTACCAGCCGCTCG
>JAEXKM010000354.1 GCA_023445705.1 Pseudomonadota bacterium | reverse complement strand
ACCAACCTCAAGCCAGGAGACGACATCTTCAGCTTCGGCGTTTCCTCGAAGCCCTATGATGAAAGCGGTCAGCCAACCGGCACCGGCATCGGCATGTGGCTACTGCAGACCATCGTTCACGATTATGGAGGCACCGTGGTTCTGTCGTCTATCATCGGCGAGCCCGGGTTCGACCTCTCCTTCACGATGCCCGCGCAGCGGGCAGGGGGTGTGTCGTGACTGTCGTGGAGCCCGGGCCCTTGCTGCCTTCTATCGCCTATGTCGATGAATCCGAGGATGAACGGTCCAACTTCCACGGTGACGCGATCGATAGCGAACTGTTCGATCAGATCATCACGCTGCACCCGGACGACAAGCTCGAAGACCTGGTCGCTAGGCTTGTTGAACTTCGCATCGACGCCCTAATTTCGGACTTCAACCTGTCGGACGCAGGGCCGAAGACTTACACTGGCGCGGAGGTGGTCGAGGCCTTCCTCAGGGTCCGCAACGACTTCCCCTGCTTCATCATGACGTCCTACGCTGAAGACGCGATGATCTCCTCTTCAGACGTGAACCGCGTCTACTCGAAAGATCGGCAGAAGGAACAGTCCACCCGTCGAAACCTGTTCAAGCGAATCTCCTACCAGGTCGACCATCACCGCGCGCGACTGGCGGAGTGGGAAGCAGAGTTCAATGCACTCGCAGCGATCGCGCCCGAAGCCCTGACGGCTCCCCAGGTCGATAGGCTCCTGCATCTCGATTCCCTGCTCGAAGCGCATTTCTCGGCGGACCAGGCGGTGGCAGGCTCGATCAAACGGCAACTGCTCGATCGCAACGGCCTTTTCGAGAAGCGTGACCAGTTGATCGGCGAGACCGAGAAACTGATCGATGCGATGAAGCGTGCCCTGGACGAGTGAACATGGGGCTCGTTCACCAAACAAAGCCGGCGCGGCGCGCAGTCGCTGCACAGGCGAAATACACGGCGTACCGCGACGATCTGCGAGCCGATTTCAACGGTGCCTGCGGCTACTGTGACGACAGTGATGATGGTCTCGACCGGATCCTGTTTCACATTGACCATTTCGCGCCGCAGGCTCGCTTTCGCAAGCTGGAGACCGAATACTCCAACCTCGTCTACGCGTGCCGCTTCTGCAATGTCTGCAAGTCCAACCACTGGGTTGGAGAAGACCCGCTTACGCCGAACGATGGGCAGCGCGGATTCATTGATCCCTGCTCAGCGGATTACGAGGTTCATCTGGAACGAGACGACCGGGGTCGCATCACCGCTAGGTCGCCGCTTGGGCTCTACATTATCCGTAGGTTGAAGCTGAACCTCGTCCGGCACGAGCTGCTCTGGAAGGCCCGGCGGCTCCGGGTCCTGAGGGATCAGGCCGACGAATTGATTGTCCGGTACGAAGCGTCCGGCCGCCCCGACTCCGCCGAGCTGACCGCCTTGCTTCGCAAGTTTCGTGACCTCACGAACATGATCAAGATTTACGAGCTGGGCGCCGTAAATGCGTAGCTCATCGCCGAAGACCGTCGAGGACATCCGAACGACCGGAGCGGTCTACACCCCGCCGAAGGTCGCGGCCGCTATCGTCGAAAGTCTCGGCGGTCTAGGTCTGCCGTCGGGCCTGAAAATCCTCGAACCCAGCGTGGGAGACGGCGCCTTCCTGCGCGAGATGCGCCGGCGGTGGGTGGGCGACCATTACACGTTGGTGGACATCAACGAGACGGTGATCCGTCGACTGCGACGAAAGGAGAAATCCGAGGGCGCGGGGAACGTCTCCCTGCGCGCCATGGATTTTCTGTCTCTGGCCGCTTCTCTCATCCGGGACGGCCGTGAGACGTTCGACGTCATCATCGGCAACCCGCCTTTCATCCGCTCGCGGAACTTCACCGCGAAGCTCAAGTCGTCCATGGCCGCTGTCGCGCAGGCCCTGGACTATCCAAGGCCGCAGCTGAAGAACACCTGGGCGGCCTTCCTGGCGTCCGGCGCCCGGCTGCTGTCGCCGCAGGGTGTTATGGCTTTCGTGCTTCCCTATGAGCTAATCACGGTGGCTTACGGCCAAGAGGCCTTGCGTCGGCTCGTGCCGCAGTTTCGCCGAATCGACATCTATGTCTCGCGCGAGAAGGCGTTTCCCGAGATCGATCAGGACGCGATCGTCCTCATCGCGCAGAAGGGGGGGGGCACCGAGCCTGGGGTCTACATGAACAGGGTTGCGACCCTGTCGGACCTCACGAGCGGGGAGAGCCAGCGCCTTGATCTGTCGAAAGGCGCCGACAGCGCGGTGGAGTTGAACGCCTATTTGCTCGAGGCCGACACGGTGTCGCTCCTCAAGCGACTGAGACGGTCCTGCGACAGGCTCGACGTCTATGCCGGCAGCGCGCCGGGCGTGGTGTCTGCGGCGAACGAGTTCTTTATCCTGAGAAAGGAAGAGGTGGCGCGGCTAGGGTTCGCCGACTGGGTGCTTCCGATCCTCAAGAAGGGCAGCCTGGCGAGCCACAAGCCCCAGTTCACATCGAGCGACTTCGAAGCCCTGGCGTCTCGGGATCCGGTTTACCTTCTCAGAATCCGGGGCGAGCGGGAGGACCTGCCGCCCGATGTGATCGCCTATCTCGAGTTCGGCGAAAAGCAGGGCTTCGATCAGCGATACAAATGCAGAAATCGCCCAAGATGGTACGAAGTGCCGATCGTGCCCAAGGAGACGGCATTCGTCTTCAAACGCGCTCACTCCTACCCGCGTCTCTGCCTGAACGAGGCCGATGTCTATCTGACGGACACTGCCTACGGGCTGCGTATAAGGGAGGGGTACAGCGCGCGTGGGCTGAGCTTTTCCTTCTACACGACGCTGACGATGGCATTCGCGGAGATGGACGGCAGGTTCTATGGCGGCGGAGTACTCGAGTTGTCGCCAAATGAGTTCCGTGGGCTACCGATCGTCTATCACGAGCCGAGCGATGCTGAGTACGAAGCCTTCCTCAAGGTCCACGAAGACGCGCAGGGCGACGCAGGACCCATTCTCGACTTTGGAGATCGATGGCTGGCACCGAGGTTGGGACTCAATCCGGACGGAATGAAGAAGCTCCGGCGCGCCTGGCTCGCGCTCCGAGCCCACAGGCTGAGACACAGCGGCGGACCACAGGATGCGACCTTGTCACACGAGGCAGTTCCTTCGCTCGATAACGCCTCAGGCCGTCGTGCCCTTGGCTAGACGGGTCGGTTGATCGCAGCCAGAGCGGCGTATGTAGCAACGACCGCTCGCATCGTGCTCCAAACTGAGCAGTAGTCCTTACCGGCTAGGATGGGCAGGAGTGGATACTGATCGATATCCAGGTCGACCATGAAGACACGCGCCAATCTTGTCACTGAACGGGCCGGCGTGAACCACGCACGCACCGTCGTGGAAGCCGCAGGATCGATCTTCAAGGAGATCAATCTGCAGCATGACTACGGCCACGACGCGACGATCATGCTCGTTGTCGATGGAGTCGTTCGACCGCGCGAAGTGGCGCTCCAGATCAAGTCGGGCGAAAGCTATGTCACGGCGAACTCGATCAAAATCCCCGCCTCGGCGGCTCACATCTACTTCTGGGCGGAGCACGACCTCGTGACGATCGGGGTGGTCTTCGATCCTGACGAAGGCGCCGCCTATTGGATGGATCTGCAGACTGCCTCGCGAGAGTTCAGGGCTAGAGATCGATCTTCGGGCGCGGTTTTCAGCGAGCCCAAAAGCCTCTGGAATCGGTTCGATCGAGACCAGTTTCCGACCGTGCTCATTCCCACGCTCCTGGGCGAAGCGCCTCACGTCGACATCGACACGCTCATCGAATGGTTACGCTCTGAGGACCTCTACACACACGATCTCGCCGTGCGGACCCTGCGCGCGCGCCATTACAAGGATCCTCGCGGATGGCGCGCCCTGATTGATGTCTTTGGCGAACGGGAGACGGAACAGCTCACGCTGAACATCGCCATCGCCTTCGCCAAGCTCATGGGGCACGACGATCTTGGATTTCACTCCGGTGAGATACCGGTCGCCGTACGAAACCCGGCGGTCAACGAGGTGCTGCAGTTCGGCGCGGCGGAGATCGCGAAGATTTTGTCATTCGTCGAGGAGGGTGATTTCGAGCGGCCGAGCGTCGGCTACAGCCTCCTGCCCATCGTCGCCGCTCGCACGGACAGCCGCGAAATCTGGAAGGAGATTATGCAGGGTTCCGCATTCGAGGCAGACATTCGCGAGTACGCCGCGTCTCTCCTGCGCTGGGAGGCGGAGGACCCTGAATGGTTCAGCTTCTGGCGGCGGGCCCCGCGCGACATTTGATTGGGCTATGACATGAAGATCATCATGAACAGCACTGAAACGCCCGCAGCGGACATGGCGAACTGGCGCAACTGTGACCTTGGCCGACGGTAGGTTCGGTGGCTGACCCATCTGCAGAGGACGGCGAACGTTGGATTGCGCCGGACTTGAGATGCTCGAGTACGCAAGGGGTATCGAGCGATTTTCCTCCCGGCGCAAAAACTCCTAGGCTCGGCGCAGTTCGGCTTCGGCGCTGCCGACCGGAGTCTCCATTTTGAAGTTCCCTCCGCGCCCACGCGGTGAAGGAACAGCGCCGTTTACTCCGTAAATCTTTGGAATCTAACCAACCGATTCCATTGATTTAGGACCAGCTTCCCAAGCTGAATGTCGTGGGTTCGAATCCCATCGCCCGCTCCAATTTCTCGAAGCCGATAGTCTGTGGAGCGAACCTCGTCGCTTGCGGATCGTTGCTCGTGTGGCGGAGCGGCGAGTCCGGGAGGTTCGATGTTCGTGGCGGTCTATTGGTGGCGAGTGCATCCGGGGAAGGAGGATCAGTTCCGGCGGGCCTGGAGGCGCGGCACTGATCTGATCCGCGAGCGGTATGGGAGCCTGGGATCGCGCCTGCACCGCGACGCCGACGGCCGCTTTGTCGGCTATGCCGAATGGCCGGACGAGGCGACCTGGCGCAAGGCCTTCGACCAGAAGATGGTCTATGACGACCCCGAGACGCGGGCGGCGTTCGTCGATGCGGTGGCCGAGACCCCGGAGAACGCCGACCCGATCTTCACCCTGACGGTGACGGACGACCTGCTGGTCAGATCGCGCGCGCCCGGCCCTCCCAATACGGCGCCCTGACCTTGTTGCGCTGGATCTTGCCCGCCTCGCTGCGGGGCAGGCTCTCGACGAAATCGACGCCGCGCGGGACCTTGTACTTGGCGACCGCGCGCGCCGCGAAGTCGAGGATATCGCGCCGCAGTTCGTCGGTCGGCGCGATTCCCGGCCGAAGCTGGATCACCGCCCGGACCTCCTCGCCCCATTCGTCATGGGGCACGCCGACGGTGCAGCTGTCTTCGACGGCCGGATGCTTGATGAGCTCGTTGTCGATTTCCTGCGGGTAGATGTTCACCCCGCCGGCGATGATCGTCTCGGCGCTGCGTCCGGTGAGGAAAAGCCAGCCGTCCTCGTCCAGATAACCGACGTCGCCCATGGTGAAATAGCCGTCGCGGCGGCCCGCCTCGGTCTTGGCGGTGTCCTTGAAGTATTCGAAGCCGCCCTGGTCGGAGAGGCTCAGATAGATCGTTCCCGGCACGCCCGGCGGCGTTTCCGCGCCGTTGTCGTCGAGAATCTTGGCGGCGGCGGGATGCGGCCGACGGCCGACGGTTCCAGGCCGCTTCAGCCACTCCTCGGCGGTGACGGTGAAGCCGACGCCGCCCTCCGAGCCTGCGTAGTATTCGTAGAGCACCGGGCCCAGCCACTCGATCATGGCGCGCTTCACCTCGGGCGGGCAGGGGGCCGCGCCGTGGGTGATCCGGCGGATCGAGCTGAGATCGTACCTGGCGCGGGTCTCCTCCGGCAGGGACAGCATTCGCTGGAACATGATCGGCACGAAGTGGCCCCGGGTGACCTTCTCGTCGTGCATGACCTGCA
The DNA here is from genome assembly GCA_023445705.1 of Pseudomonadota bacterium. Lineage (GTDB taxonomy): Bacteria > Pseudomonadota > Alphaproteobacteria > Caulobacterales > Caulobacteraceae > Phenylobacterium. The sequence continues at coordinate 24,395 of JAEXKM010000354.1, read as the reverse complement.
GCACGCGCTCGGTGTCCCACTTGTCCACCAGGATGGTGGGTACGCCGTTGTTCAAGGCGCGGCGAATGTCTCCGGCCAGGGGAGAGGCGTGATAGGCAGGACCGGTGCAGATGTGCTTGTCGACGGCGCGGTCGTAGATGGCGTCGTAGCCGCCGATGGCCTGGGCGCCTGGTTTGTAGACGCCCTTGGGCCGGCCGGTCGTGCCAGAGCTGTAGAGCATGGTCGAGCCGCGCACGGGATTGTCGATGTCGTCGCCGGCATGGGCCTCGATGGCTTCATAGGGGACAAATCCGGCCGGGGCCTCGCCGATGGCGACGCGGAGCCTCAGTTGCGGGCAGCTCGCGGCGGCCTCGACGGCGCCGGCGATGGCGGTCTCGGCGAACAGCGCCTTGGCCTCGCAGTTGTCGATGACATAGGCCATCTCCTCGGCCTTCAGGTGCCAGTTCACCGGGGTCATGCGGAAGCCGCCGCGCAGGGCGGCGAACAGCACCTCGGGGAATTCGACGCGGTTCGAGCAGACGATCGCCACGGCATCGCCGGCCATCAGGCCGTAGCTGCGCATCAGCCGCACCAGACGATTGGCGTTGCGGTTCAGTTCGCCGAAGGTCCGGCGCCGGCCGCTCAGCTCCGACACGGCGACGCGCTCGGGCTGGATCTGCGCCCAGACCGCCGTGCACATGCCGGACTCGACCGCAGCATCCACCCGCGCCTTGATGTCGTCGCCAGCGAGTTTCACCGTCTCGGTCATCGACTTCCTCCCCTAAGCCGCCATAGCGATCGGATCAGCCCCAGAGGGGCGAAGACGCCTTCATGGCGCGGATCATGAAGGTGACGGCGGCCACGTCCTGGCCGGTGGCGGCGTCGGCGATGTCGACGTCGTACCAGGCGTTCTCCGTCTTCGGGCTCTCGGTCAGCTTGCGCATGGTGGTGCGGCCGACATAGTCGCGGTCGGCCAGCAGCGGGCCACGGAGTTTCCGGACCTCCAGCGCGCCGAACAGGCCGACATAGGGCGTCCTGGCCTTGGCGAGCACGAAGGGCCGGCTCATATGCGCCAGGCGCACGGCGAAGGCTGGCGAGAGCGCGCCTTTCTCGTCATAGATCGGCAGCCGCTCGGTGATGCGCTCCAGCCCGGCGTCATAGTCGGTGCGCGCGACCCGCATGGGGATGTCGGCGGTGGTGTCTCCGGGCTGCAGGTCGGCATAGATCCTCAAACGGCCCGGCTCGGCCTGAGCCTGTTCGGCCATGCGGCGCATGACTTCCGAGCTGGCGTCGGGGGCGCGGGGCGAGGCCGAGCCGACGCAGATCTGCTGTCCTGCCCGGTTGACCATGCGCAGGTGGGCGCGGCCCTCGCCCGGCTGGACGATGGCCTGCACTTCTTCGCGGTCGACCGTCGCCTGGGTGAAATGAAGGGAGATGTCGCCCGTCTCGAACCAGGCCTGGCCGTAGAGGTCGACCAGCAGCGGAACGAACTGGTCCATATGCACCGAGCCTGGCACGGTGCCGCCCTTGAAGCCGAGCTTGGAGGCCACCTCGTCGTTGTGGATCGAGGCGGCGGCCTGCTGGAAGCCGTTATGCGGCGCGCGAAACTCGCCGACCAGCTCGGTTGCCTGGGCGGTCATTGCAGCGCTCCTTGAAGGCTCATGCCCATCATGTCCTCGAAGTTGCCGCGATAGAACCGGTCGCGGTCGTCTTCGGAGAGACCTTCGAAGGTGCGTTCGAAACGGCCGATCGGGTCGTTCGTGCCCTCAGGATGCGGATAGTCACTTGAGAACATGTAGAGGTCGGCGCCGCTGTCGCGGATGAGGTAGCCGGTGTCCTCGCCGGGGAAAGGCGTGAACTTCACCTGCCGGCGGATGATCTCCGACGGCTTGGCCGAGAGCTGCTGGAGGTAGGGGTCGGTGCGGCCGAAGGACCGCGCGCCCATGTCCATCTGCCGAAGGAAGCCGGGCACCCAATAGGCGCCGTACTCGATAACGCCGCCGCGCAACTCGGGCTGCCGGTCGAAGAGGCCGTCATAGACCAGCGCACCGAGGAACATCTCGGCTGAGTGCGGAAGCGCCACATAGTCCTTGAAGCGCAGGTTCTCGCCGCCGCCATGCAGGTCGGGGGACTTCGGCTTGCCGTTGTTGACGTAGGCCGGGGGCAGGGTGCGCGAGCCGGCGCCGATGTGCAGGACGAACGGAATCTTCTTGGCCGCGAGCAGCGCCCAGAACGGATCAAGATCAGGATGGCCGGGAGAGCGTTCGCCCGCCGGGGACGAGGGAACCCAGATCGCCCGACAGCCAAGGGCGATCGCTTCCTGGGCTTCTTCGAGCGCGCGGGCCGGGTTGTCCAGCGGCACGTAGGCGACGCCAAGCAGGCGCGGGTCGCGGCAGAATGCGGCCATGGCGCGGTTGGCCGCGCGGGCCCCGGCATAGAGCACCTGCTCCTCGCTGCTGGTGCGGAAGGGCCGCAGGGCCGAGGTCGGAAATACAAGCTGACTGGCGAAGCCGAGTTCTTCAAGGGCCCGGACACGTTCTCCAGGGTCGTAGGCGCCATAGGCGAGCCGGCCCTTGGGCCCCCCGATCAGGCCTTCGATCACCTTGTCCTTAGGCGGTTCGACCGCGGGCCGGGTGGAGGGCGGGTCCCGCCGCAGCAGCCGGTCCTTCATGGCTCCGTCGGCGAATGGCACCAGCCAGTCGGCCGGCTCCATCACGTGGCTGTCGGCGTCGTGAAAGACGCGCCCGGCGGCGTAGGGCATCTCGTCTCCTCCTTATTGTTGACATTGACACTATTATATCCGCAGCCGGCTGTCTTCACGAAATGCGGCCACGGCGGCGGGTGGTCAGAAGCGTTTGCGAAGGGTGATGCGGTAGACCCGGCCGAGCGGGTCGGCGGTGTAGGTGTTGTAGGCGAAGTCCAGCCGCGCTGGGGGCGGGTCCCGGTCGAAGAGGTTGATCACGCCGAGGGTGGCGGTGGTCTGCCAGGGCAGCTCGACCCGATAGATCAGATCCACCGGGATGTAGGCTTCGATCTTTTCGCCGAAGCGATTGGTCGCCGTGGGCGGGAACACGGACTCGCGGTTGTCGATGATCCCGTCGAGGTAGCGGACCGTGAGGCGCAGGTTGTGCGGGCCGCGCGAGTAATCGAGATAGGTCGAGCCCTTCCAGCGGGGAATGGCTGGGCCGGAGTTCATGGTTCCGGCGATGTCCTCCGCCGGCTCCAACTCGATGCCCTCGGAATAGAAGGCCGAGGCCTCGTATTTGAAGATGTAGTTGATGTCCCCCCCGAAGCGGATGTCGCCGCCCAGCGTGTCGGGGATGTCTAGCTGCCAGGTCGCGTCCACGCCGCGGATCTTGTAGTCGCGGGCGTTGGTATAGAGGTTCTTGGTCCGCAGCAGGTTGGCCAGGCCGCAGGTGCCCGGATCGCCGACCCCACCCGTGAAGGTGAAGCGCTGCTGGAGGTTCCACCAGGGATCCTGCGGGTTCGACGTGCAGTGGTTGGGGCTGCTGAGCGACGGGCCGAAGAAGGCGGTGATCATCGCGGGCGCGGTGTCGCGCTCGATCGCGCCCTCGAAGTCGATGGCGTAGTAGTCGAGCGTCGCCCGGAAGGTCCCGACATTGAGGATCGCGCCGACATTGTAGGTCGTGGCCTCCTCCGGCTGGAGGTCGGGGTTGTTGTAGATGTCGATCGGGCGGAAGGCGCCAAGCTGAGCCACCACGCCGCCGCTGGTGAGGAAGTCGTCTCCCAGATTGGTCAGGTCGGGCGACTTGAAGGTGGTGCCTGCCGAGCCGCGGAGGGTGAGGAAGTCGGTCGCTTCCCAGCGCAAGGCGACCTTGGGATTGGTGGTCGTGCCGATGTCGCCCAGGTCCTCGTAGCGTAGCGCCACCTGGGCCTCGAGGCGGTCGGTGATCGGGATCTTGAGCTCGCCGAAGATCGCGAAGACATCGCCGGTCAGGTCCCAGGGCTTCTGCGCGCCGAAGAAGGTCAGCACCCCGGTGGGCGTGGCGCAGGTGGTCACGCCGAACATCGGGCAGGGGTTCTTCAGGATGTTGGTGGCGTCGGGCAGGTTCTTCTTGTCCTGCTGCCAGCGGTACTGGACGCCGCCGGCCCAGGAGACGTCCTCGTCCGACCACAGGCGCCAGGGCAGGGCGCCGTCGAGCACCAGATTGGCCTCGAAAATCCGCGACCACTCCTCGAAGGCGTAGGGGTTGGCCTCAAGGTAGCGGATGACCTCGTCGCTGTTGGCGACCTGCGGGTTTAGCGCGAGCGCCTGGGCGTACTGAGGGTTGGCGACGTTCGTGTGGGCGTTGCCGGCCATGCCGGTCGAAAAGGGGTTGAACCACAGGCACGGCCCCTGGCCCGGCGTGCTGGTGGCCGGATTGGCGCCGCCGGGCGTGCAGCCGTTTCCGCCCAGGCCGAGCAGCGCGTACTGCAGGTTCGGCGTAGTGATCTCGGAGGTCGTCCGCTCGTTGGTCTGTTCGGCCCAGGTGGCGTTGACCGAATAGTTGATCCCGCCGAACGGCAGGGGACCGGTCAGGCCGGCCGAGACCCGGAGCAGGGCCATCTCCCGACGGGACTGGAAGCCCTCGCCGGTCAGCGGATTGCCGCTGTAGCCATAGGGACGCCAGCCGGAGTTCGAGGTCAGCACGCCGTTGGCGTTGATGTTGGCGATCTGGGCCGGCGTGAAGGCGTCCGGATTGAGGGCGAGCAGCGCCTGCAGCCCCGGATGGCTTGCGGGAATGTAGTAGCCGCGAGCGCCCTCGCTGCCGGCCGGCGCCGGGAAGGGGTTGTTGCCGCCGGCGGTGGTGGCCAGGGGATAGTTGCTCGGCGCGTAGCTGGGGTTCTGGACCTCCCGCGGGACCGTGTGGCCCGAGGCCAGACCCTCGATGTGGAAGCGGTGTTCGCCGGCGACGTCGAAGTTCAGTTCGCCGTACACCTGGTAGCCGTCGATCTCGTCGACCAGATTGTTGAACGGCCCCTGGTAGAACTGGCAGCGCGCGGCTGAACCGCTGCCGGTCAGTACGCCGCCAAGCGGCACGCATCCCGGATCGACGAAACCCTGGTTGAAGGCCGTCACGCTCTGGGTCGGACCGGTCAGATAGGCGCCGGGACTGCCGTTGGCCGACCATCCCGACTGCGGGTTCACTGTCAGCGGATAGAGGCCCCAGTCCCTTTCATCCTGCTGCAGGACGGAGCGGTGCTTATAACCGGCGGTCAGAAGCAGATTGCCCCAGTCGGCGACCTTTCCCCAGGCGATATTGGCGCTGTAGTCGCCGGCGGACTTGCGAATGGCGTTGTAGGTCGCGTCGATCTCCAGGCCGTCGAAGTTCGACCGGGTGATGTAGTTGACCACGCCGCCGATTGCGTCCGAGCCGTAGGTCGCGGCTGCGCCGTCGGTCAGGACTTCGATCCGGCCGATCGCCGCCGTGGGCATCATGGCGACGTCCACGCCGCTGCCTGCGGATTGGACGATCGGCATACGGTGGCCATTGAGCAGCACCAGGGTGCGCGAGGCGCCCAGGCCGCGCAGGTTCACCGTCACGGCGCCGGAGTTCTGGCCGTTGATGCGGTTGGCCTCGCCGACCGTGTTGGTGACCGCCGGCAGGGTCTTGATGAACTCGAGCGGGCTCGGGTCGCCGCGCTTGCGCAGTTCCTCGCTGGAAAAGGTCTGGATGGGGATGGCCCCGTTGCTGGTCCCTCCAAGCAGGCTGCCGGTGACGACCACCTCTTCGACCTGAGCGTCCTGAGCGGCGGCCGAGCCGGCCCCCGACATGGCGGTAAGCGCCAGCGTCGAGACGCTGGTGACAAGGCGTAAGCTGGTCATTGGATTGCACCCTCCCGTGTGCGCCAAGGCGCAGTTCCTCCCTCGCCGGGGCCTGATCGATCCCGGTCGCGCCGTCGCTTTGTCGGCTTCTTATTGACGACAACACTAATTAGAGAATTCTGCTCATTGCAACGTAGATTCGTCTTTCATCCGAACATAATTGACGAACACACTAATTATGGCGCCGAATGGCGCGCACAGCGGGAGGCGGGCCATGGTGGAAGCGGCGGGAGCAGCGTTGCGGGAAGGGGCGCCGGTTCGCCTGCGGGTGAGCGACAAGCTCCTCTATGGAATCGGGGCGACCGCCAGCGGCGTGAAGGCGCGCGGGCTGAGCGCCTTCATGATGCTGTTCTACAATCAGGTGGTGGGCCTGCCGGCGGCGTGGGTCGGTGCGGCGATCATGATCGCCCTGGTCTTCGACGCGATCGTCGATCCCCTGGTAGGCCAGGTGTCGGACCACCTGCGTACGCCGTGGGGACGGCGCCACCCGTTCATGTACGCCTCGGCCCTGCCGCTGGCGCTGGCGCTATTCCTGCTATGGGCGCCGCCGGGCAGTTGGTCCAAGGAGGCGGTCTTCGCCTACATGATCGCCATCTCGCTGACAGTCCGCTTCCTCGACACCTTCTTCGAGCTGCCGCACACCGCGCTCCTGGCCGAGCTCACGCGGGACTACGACCAGCGCACGACGCTGGTGGCGTTTCGGGCGTTCTTCCGCATCGCGGGCGGGCACCTGATGATGATGATCACCTACAAGTTCTTCCTGCAGCCGAACGCCGAATATCCGGTCGGGGTGCTCAACCGGGAGGGCTATGCCCAGTACGGCCTATGCGCGGCCTTGCTGGTGTTCTTCACGATCCTGGTCTCCAGCCTGGGGACGCATCGCTTCATTCCGCAGCTGCATCGCCCGGCCAAACGGACGGCGAGCCTGAGCGGCATGGGGCGCGAGGTCGTCCATACACTGCGTAACCCGTCCTTCGCGATCCTGATCGCCTCCGGCACGCTGCTCTCCATCGCCACCGGCCTTAAGGGCGCGCTGGAGCTCTATTTCGAAGCCTATTTCTGGGAGTTCACCCCCGACCAGTTGGTCTACATCACGGGGGGCGGAATCGTGGCCTCGGCCCTCGGCGTCACGCTCGCGCCGATCGTGTCACGCAGGCTTGGAAAGAAGCGCGGGGCGCTGATCGTCTGGACGATCTCGCTGACCCTGGCCTCTGCGCCGATCGCCCTGCGCCTGGCCGGCGTGATGCCGCCCAACGGATCGGACGCCCTGCTCTACATCATGATCGGCGAAAGCGTGTTCCAGGGCACGGCGGCGCTGACCACCGGCATCTTGCTGTCTTCGATGCTCGCCGACGTGGTCGAGGACAGCGAGGTCCGCACCGGCCGTCGCTCCGAAGGCCTGCTGTTCTCCGCCGACAGCCTCTTGAAGAAGATGGTGTCGGGCCTGGGCGTCTTTTCGTCGGGTATCCTGCTGACGATCGTCGGCTTCCCGCAAGGCGCGCGTCCAGGCGCGGTGGACCCCAAGATCATCCATGACATGGCGGCGCTCTATCTGCCGGTCGTTGTGACGCTATATCTGGCGGCGATCGGGACCCTGTTCGCCTTCCGCCTTGACAAGCAGACCCACGAGGAAAACCTGCGAAAACTCGCGTCGGACCCGAAGGCCGTCTAAAGGCGAGCGGGTGAGGACGTCCGATTTAAGAAGGCCGATGATCAACCGCCCGATCCATTGCCAGGGCCGAGCCTCCGCATGAGGCCGGCTCGACTGCGGCGGGGACGCCGGCTGGCGCCCGAGGCGCGGCGCGAAAGTCTTATGGATGTCGCCGCGGGCCTGCTTCTGGAGCAGGGCTATCTGCCGCTGGGCGTGCAGGACCTCGCCGAGGCGGCGAAGGTGAGCAAGGCGCTCGTCTACAAGTACTTTCCTGAGCCGCCTGACCTCTACAACGCCCTGCTCGAGCGGGCCTGCGCGCAACTGGCCGACGCGGGCCTGGAAGAGGCGGCCAGGGAAGAGCAGGCGCCAGCGGCGGTCATGGCTGCGGCCGAGGTCTATTACCGGTTCATCTGCGAGGCGGGGCCGCTGGTCCAGATCATCTTGCGAGATCGGTTCATGACCGGCCGGGTGGGCCGCGAAGCTGCGGCGCTTCGCGATCGGACGTGTGGGGCGCTGGCGCGGGCGCTGCGCCGCGAGTTCGGGCTGCCAGTCCGCCAGGCGGTCGCCTGTGTCAGCATCGGCATGACGATGCCCGAGGAATGCGGCCGCCTGGCCTATCAGGGCGACATGGATGTCGAGCAGGGCTCGGCGCTGTGCCGCGAGCTCGTCCTAGGGGTGATCGACGTCGCGGGCCGCCGGGGAACGGAAATGCGCCGCTAGGCGCCGGTTTCCGGCCTCGACGATATCGGCGGCGAGTTCTTCGGCGAGCGTGCTGGCCAGACGCCCGCGGGCGAGCACTCGGCCGGTTCTCAGAACCGCCGAGGTCAGGACGGTCGTCGCCGCGCGCGCGACGTCGGGCGGCACGCCGTGGCTGCGGGTGAACCGCTCGGCGACGGCCTCGGTATTGGCGGCGCGCAAGGCGCGCTGTTCGCGCCGCAGGCCCTTGCGGACGGCGGGCGCGGCCTGCAGCGTCTGCAACAAGCCGCCGCGCTGGGCGACTTCGCGCAGATAGGTGACGGTCGACAGGCGCAGTCGTTCGACGGGCCGGGTGGCGGTGTCGACGCGCTGAAGCTGGGCGGCGCGCACGGCCTGGAGTTCCCGGCGCGCAAGCTCGACCAGCAGATCGTCGACCGAGGGAAAGAAGTGATAGGCGCGCGGCGCCGTCAGGCCGACCTCGCGCGCCACCCGCTTGATGGTGACGGCGTGCAAGCCCTCCTGAACGATGATCTGAGCTGCAGCGTCCAGTATGTTCGTGCGCCGGTCTTCGGTCGGCAGGCGGCGGCTGGGGCGGCGGGCGATTGCGCGGCCCGGCGCGATCTGCAGCGTCTCCTCGACGCCGGGCGGCGCCGGCGGCAGCGGCGGCGGCGAAGGGGCGCGTCCGGCTCTCGCTTTCGCCCAATGCCCGCGGGTCGGATAGGGGATGCCGGTTCGATCGCAGATCTTGGCGAGGCCCGTGGCGCTGAGCCCGAGCTGCAGCGCCACGGCCGACAGGGGTTCGCGCCAAAGGCGCTCGTACAGCGCTCGGCGGGTCAACTCGATCATCGGACCTGTGGCCATCGATACCTCTCGGCGCGAGAATAGCTGTCCCACCGCCCAACGCCAGGGGCGGCGCCCTTCGAACCCCGCTTGATGACATTCACACTAATTAGTATGAGAATGCTCACCTAGCGGCAACGACAGGATGGCAGCCATGCAGGCGACGCTCGCGCCCTCGAAAACCATCGAGGACTTTCGGCAGGAAGCGCGCGGCTGGTTGCGCGAAAACTTTCCCGCTCATCTGGGCGGCCGCGCCCCGCAGGCAGGGGAGAGCGACCCGCAGGATCCGGCCTTCGCCGCATGGCGCGCGGCGCTGTGCGCCAAGGGCTGGGCGACGCCTACCTGGCCCAAGGCCTATGGCGGCGGGGGCCTTGCGCCGGCCGAAGCCCGCGTCCTGCGCGAGGAGATGCGTAAGGTCGGGGCCTGGAACCCCATCGGCTACAGCATGGGCGTCCGGATGCTGGGGCCGACCCTGCTGGAATACGGCGCCGAGGCCCAGAAGCAGGCGCATATTCCCCCGATCGCCCGCGGCGAAACCCGCTGGTGCCAGGGCTATTCCGAACCGAACGCCGGCTCGGACCTCGCCTCGCTCCAGACCAGGGCCGAGGATCGCGGGGACCACTTCCTCATCAACGGCCAGAAGATCTGGACCAGCGGCGCCCAATACGCCGACTGGTGCTTCTGCCTGGTGCGGACCGATCCGAGCCGTAAGCACGACGGGATTTCGTTCCTGCTCATCGACATGCGTTCGCCCGGCGTCGAGGTCCGCCCGATCCAGCTCATCTCAGGCAGGTCGCCGTTCTGTGAAACCTTCTTCACGGACGTAAAGACGCCGAAGGAAAACTTGGTGGGGCCGCTGAACGGCGGTTGGACGGTCGGCAAGCGGCTGCTTCAGTACGAGCGCCAGCGGAGCGAGGACGCCCCGCCGCGGGCGACCGAAAAGCGTCCGATTGAAGAGGTGGTTCTGCATTATCTCGGCCGCGACGATCAGGGCCGGCTGGCCGACGCCGATCTTCGCCTTCGGCTGGCGCGGCACGCCATGGAGCGGCAAGCCTTCGCCCTGACCATGAACCGGGCGGCGGCCGAGGCCGGCGCCGGCGGACCGACGGCGGCCACCTCGATCCTGAAGAACGTCTCCTCGCTGCTGGTGCAGGAACGCGCCGAATTGCTGGTAGAGGCCATGGGCCATCAAGGGCTGGGCTGGGAGGGTGAGGCCTTCGAGGCCGAAGAATTGGCCTGCGTGCGCGAATGGCTGTCGGGCAAGGCCAACACCATCTTCGCCGGTTCCTACGAGATCCAGAACAACATCATCGCCAAGCGCATCCTGGGCCTGCCGGACCCGGGCGCGCAGGACTAGCGGCGGGCGTTCAGCCCGCGAGAGGCGCGCCCACCCGCGGGCGAAGGCTGTCGCGCACCAGCTTGGCGTAGGCCGCGGTCATGTCGTCGTAGTTCCAGGTCGCGATCAGCGCTTCGTGGGCGCCGTCGGCCAGCCGCTGGCGGGTCTCGGTTTCGGTGAGCTCGGTCATGAGTGTGGCGAGGCGGCTGATGTCACCGGGCTGGTAGAAGGCCGCGCTCCGGCCGTCCTGCAGTCGCTCCGACGCCCCATCCACGCAGCTCGCGATGATCGCCGTGCCGCCGGCGGCCGCCTCGATGAAGGTCCGGGGAAAGGCCTCGGAACGCGAGGTGTTGACCAGAACGTCCGCGGCGGCGGCATAGCGGGCGCCGTCGTCCACCTCGCCCAGGAAGCGGACCCGTGCGGCGGGCGCGGCGCGCACTGCGGCCTCGACCTTCTGGCCGTAACCTGGCGTCGAGCGCCCGACGAAAGCGAAGACCATCCGCGCCAGGGTTTCCGGCGGCATCTGGCTCAAGGCCTGCGCCACGTCGAGCTGGCCCTTACGGGGGCACAGAGTGCCGACGCTGACGATCAACGTCTCGTCTGGCCCCACCCCGAGCGAGGAGCGGATCTCGGCTATCCCGGGGCCGGCCCGATGGACGACCGAGGGATGGGCGGCGTTGTGGATGACGTGCGACCGCGATGGGACGGTGAAATGACCCCACACGTCTCGCGAGGACTCCGCCACGAAGGCCAGCGCATCGCAGTAGGAGAGGCCGGCCAGGGCCCGTGCGGCGATGGCCGGGTGGCGGTCGGCCAGCCGCTCGCGCCACGGCTCACTTTCGCGGATGTTCCAGATCGCTGGGATGCCGGCGATGGCCGCGGCGTCGACCGCGGCGAAGCCGTCGATGGTGCTGACGAAGATCAGGTCCGGGCTTTCGCGCCGGAACAGCCGGGCCAGGCGGCGGACGTCGGCCTCGTACCACTCTGGAACCGTGGGCGAGCAGACCAGCTCGGGCCGGATGCGGAGCTGTATGCCGTTGGAGAGATAGCGGCCGCGTAGAGGGCCATCGCGCGGCGACTGCACCTCGACACGGAAGCCGGAGGCCGAGAGGCCGCCGGCCAACTCGGATTGGCTGAGGGGCGCGCCGTCGCGTTCCAGGCTGGAGCCGATCATCCAGACCAGGGGGCGGTCGCGCGGCGCCCGCTCGACGGGCGGCTGCTGCGGACGAGGCGCAGCGGCGAGGCCAGCGGGCAAGGGCAATGGCCGCCGGCGTAGCTTTTCGACGGCTTTCCGGGCCAGGGCTCCAAAGTCCCCCTGGCTCCACAGCGTACGCATCGCCTGGCCAGGTGAACGATGGACCGGAACGGTCAGAGGGAGCTGGGCGCCCGAGCCGACCCCGCTCCCTTCACGAAGGCGACCATGGCGGCGGCGGGAAGCTGATCGTTCATATCGTTCCATCCGAAGGCGTCCGCAGAGTTCTGGAAGCCGTCGCGCCAGATCGTTTCAAGCTCGGCGGATACCTGCGACTCTGCTTCCGCCTTACCGAGAGGTTCGATCCGTCGCGCAAGCGATGCGATGGTGTTCAGGTCGTCTGCTCCGGCTTCGTGCTCGGCCCACGCGCGGCCGTGCTCCCACCAGAAATTCGTAAGGGTTTCGTTGGAGGACGCCTCGGCGATGCGCTCGCGACGTGTCTCTTCGCGCCGCTTGGCTCTCGCTTCACGGATCGCTTGAGCCACCGGGGGTGGCAGCATGTTCACGATACTGCGTAGAACGCCCATAACAACGGTATGATGGCGTTGCACGGGTCAAGTCAACTGACGCGATGACATCCCAAGCCGACCATTTGAACGAGCGTTGCTGGACCGCGCTGCGCCGGCTCGACGTTCCCTGCGGCTGCTGTAAGGTCCCCTTAATTTCGAACCGGTTCTTGCAGCTAGGCGGATGATTCAGGGAATCGCTACAGAGGCTCAGGCCCCCACGCTCGGCGATCTCGACATCGCGCGGCTGCACGAACAGGTCCTGTCGACCTACGAACAGCTTGGCTATCCGCGACACGTGGTCGGGTCCTGGGCGATCAGCGAAAACGACGTCGACGATCTCGTCCGCCTGGCCGTCGAGGCCGACGCCCGGAAGATCCTCGAGGTAGGCACCTTCGTCGGGGTTTCGACCTTGCTCCTGGCCCTGGCCTGCCCTTCGGCGCGTATCGTGACGGTGGATCCGGGCTTTCCGCTGGAGGTCGAGATGTCGGCCGCCCGGTCTGACATCGCAGGCGTCAACGCGGGCGCGACCACCACCGAGGTGGCGCAGCTGGCCGCCGAGAAGCTGGGGGTGCTGGACCGCATACGGTTTGTGGAGGGCGGGTTCGCCGTGGGCGAAACCTTCTCCTCAGTGCTCGAAAAGGATGGCGCGACCATCGCCGTGGTCGGGCCGCAGATCTGCGAGGAAGAGGGACCGTTCGACTTCGCCTTCATCGATGGCCTGCACGCGGCCAAGGCGGTGGAAGCCGATATCGCCCTTGCCGCTTCGGCGATGATCGCTGGCGCGCCAATCGTGCTGCACGACTGCATCGGGTTCTGGGGCGCGAACGTCCGCAGCGGGGTGTTCGAGTTCCTGAGGGCGCATCCGGAATACGCCTTCACCCATCCCCGCTATTCGCTGATCTACAAATCCGTCGGCGTCCTTCGGCGGCGGGATCAAGTGGGGGCGAACGCTGCTCGCGCGGCCTTCAGACCAGAAGACCTTTCGGAGCCTCTGGTTCAGGCGCTGGCGCGCGTGACGCAGGACCTGGTAGGCCGCAGACCAGTGGTCGAGCTGTCGTATGGGGCGAGCCTGCTGGCGGGCGCCTATGCCGGAACCGAGGGCTATCAGTGGGCGGCGGCCGAGGAATGGGCAGGCTTGCTCGAGCGGATAAATGCGGGCTCGGCCGTATTCAGCGCCGAACTCGCCGACTTCGCCCCTGCGCCGCTTCTGGCGGACGTCCTGCGCGCATCTTTGAAGCTCGGGGCGCCGGTGGTCATGGCCTCGACGCCGCCCGGTGAAGACGGCGTCGCAGGCCCCTACAGCCGGCCGGTGGCGGCGCTGATCGATCTGGCCGAGGGGCTGGGCGGTGCGGTCTACGCGCATCCGGCCATGGAGCTCGAGTCCGAGCGCTATGCGCTGTTACCAGAGCCGCGGGCTCTTGGAACGACCTCGCTGTTCGCCACGGTGGTCGTCGTCGCAGCGCCGGGCGGGTTCCTTGACGGGCGAGGCCAGGCCTTGGTGCGGCTGGCGCCCGATCCGGCCTCCGAGCGCGAGCAACTGGAATTGCAGCGCACGCACCTCGTGGCGGCCTACCGGCGCTACTACGAGGACGTTCGGGCGCTGGGTGAAAGCAACCATGCAGCTGGCCTGCGCAACCAGGAACTTTCCGAGGAGGTCCTGGGCCTCTACCGCGCCCTGGAAGGGGTGAAGACCGAGCTTGGCGTGGCCGAACGGCGGCGCGCCACGGTCGAGGCCGAGGTGCGCGCCTATTCGGAACGGTTCGCCGGTTTGGCGCGGTCCCTGGCCACGTTCGAGCGCGAGCGTGACGCGTTGAAGGGAGAGGTCTCCTCTCTCACCGACGAGTTGGCGGGCGCTGCCGAAGAGCGGACGGTCCTGGCGGCGGAGCTGGACAAGGTCCACCTGCAGCACGCCAACCTGGTCGAGATCGCCATCGACATGTTCCACGCCCTGGACGGGGTGGAAGCCGAGATCGCCGAGCAGGCGAGGTTGCTGGGCGATGCGGCGTTGGATGGCGAGCTGGCCGAGTCGCATGGGCAGTCCAACGACGAGGCCGAGGTGATGGACGCCGCCCATATCGCGGCCGGGCTGGCGCTGATGCGCAGCAACGCCAAGCGGGTGAGCGACATGGTCGAGCAGGCCTCCTCGGCGCTGGCCGCGGCGGAGGCCGAACGGGCGGAGCTCGCGAAGACCCTGAAGCAGATCAGGGGCTCAGCCTCCTGGCGGCTCACCGCTCCGTTCAGGGCGGTCGGAGCGCTTGCCGCGCGACTGGTGAAGAGCCCCTTCCGGCTGGCGAGGACGCTGCGCGCCAGGGAGCGCGGGAAGCGGCTGGTCGAGCTGCAAACGGTCCTCAACCGCGAGCTCGGCGCCGATGGCGTCGGGGCGATGGTGTTCGACGCCGAATGGTATGCGCTCACCTACAAGGACGTCCCGGCCGGCCAGGCGCTTCGCCACTATCTGACCTTCGGCGAAGACGAGGGGCGCTGGCCGCACGCCAAGTTCGACCCCGGCTTCTACCGTGGGCTCTATCCCGACGTGCGGGGGCGCGGGACCTCGCCATTGCTCCACTTCCTGCGCTTCGGCGTGCGAGAGGGGCGCTCGCCGTGCGAAGCGCTGCATCCGCTCGAGAGCCGCGCCGCGGCGGCTGGGCTTTCGCCGCTGGAGTTCTACGCCCGGTCCTGACCGGTCTCGTAGAGGCGCTCGGTCTCGTCGAGCATGCGATCCAGTCCGAAGGCGCGTTGAACGAAGGCGGGACCTTGTTCGCGAGCCGTGCGGGCAAGGCCAGGGTCCGCCAACAGGTTCGCCAGCGCTGCGCCCAGGACCTTGGCGTCGTCGGTGTCCGCCACCACGCCAGTGGCGCCCTCCAGCACAGCCTCTGCGGCCCCGCCTGCGTTCGTCGTCAGACAAGGCAGGCCATACCACTGAGCCTCGAGGAGCACGTTGGGCAGGCCCTCCTGGGCGGAGGCGAGCATGAACGCATCGGCGGCCGCCAGGGCCGAGGCGACGTCCGCCACCTCGCCCAGGCGAAGCACACAGTCCTGCAGGCCCCGCGCGGCGATGTGGCCGTCGACCTGCTTGCGTAGCGGGCCATCGCCAATCAGCACGAAAGCGTCCTTCGGCCCGCGCGCTTGGGCGGCCGTGTCGAGCCAGAGCAGGGGGCGTTTTTCGTCGGCCAGCCGGAAGACTCCCACGACCACGCGGGCGTGGGCGTCGATCCCATGGGCCTGTCGCCAGGCGTGGCGGTCGGCGTCCGAGCGCGAACTCCAACGCGCGGTGTCGACCCCATTTCGCACGACGCGGATCAGGGCGGGGTCGATCCCCAGCCATCTCGCATAGCTGTCCGCGCCGGCCTGACTGTTGTTCGAAAGCGTGACGCGGGGATGGTTCGCGAGCGCCTGATAGCCGGCCCTCATGTGCTCGCGATGGTAGGCGAAATGGGTCGGGTTGAGGTTTCGGCCCGACAGGATGATCTGCGGCGCACCGGCGATCAGTCCCGAAATGGCGTGCTTGATCGATGTTTCGTCCTGCCAGAGGTGCAGCACTTGCGGGCGCTGGGCGCGCAGGTGGTCGGCCATGGCGAGGATTTCGAAGACCATGGTCGGCGGAAGCCGTGACAGCGCGTCGGCCACTTCGCGGGTCACCGAGCCGTACATCTGGGACAGCGGCGGCTTGAGTGGAGTAAGAGCGTCCGCTGCGACGCCGGCGCCTTGGAGGCCGGGCAGATGGAAGTCCAGCCCATGAGCGGCGTGCAGGTATTCGCCGACGAAGCGGGCGTCCCAGCCGCGCGCCTTGAGACCGGTCAGCGTGTAGACGATCTGCCGCTCGGCGCCGCCGGCCGAGAGGCCGTTGTTCACCAGCACGACCCGGCGCTCGACGGGTTCGTATTGGGCGCCTGTGCGGGCGATCGCCCCCAGCAAGTGGTCGAAATAGCCTGGCTGGTAGAGCTCCGGCGAAGGCCCGGCATGGTCGTGGGCCAGCGAGGGCGTGAAGCTTCCGCCCTTCTTCTCGTAGGCTGCGACGCTCAGGTCGTCGGCGCTCGGGTCGACCAGGCGCCAGCCCAGCCGCACCAGCGGCAACGACCTCAGCGATCTGTAGGCGGCGAGCAGGGCGCTGTCGGGACCGGCCGCCAGCAAGGCGCGGCGGATCGACAGGGCGATACGCGTCCGCATCCCGCGCTCCAGTTCAGTGGCCTCTAATAGGTTTCACAGTAGGCGTAGCTGCGTCCATTCAGGTTAGGATCGGAATTGTCGGAGGCAGAGAACACCAGGTCGGTCCCCCAGTGGCTGAACCGGCCGCCCCCCAGGTCCCGAATGGTGTCGTGCATGCAGTGCGCCAGGCCCAGGGGGGCGCCGTCCTCGTAGACCATGACGCGCGAGCGCATGTGGTCGGTCTCGTCGTCGGCGCCGGATCGCAGATGGGCCGGCAGGTTGATCGCATAGGCGTGGCCGCCGACATGGGCGAAGGGCGTCGACATGGGAATCCGCTCGCGCCCCGCCTCGAGCGCCTGCCACGTGGGATTCTCGGCGAGGCGGGTGAAGAGATATTCGGTGCAGCCCTCGCCGGTCAGGCCGTTCACCAGATCGAGGCCAGCTTCGCGCTTACAGAAGTCCCGGGTCTCCGCGTAGCTTGAGAATTCCATCGGGAAGCCGCCGAGCCAGTCCTTGGCGTCGGTCCAGGCGGTCATGCCGCGCTTGCCGTAGTTGCTAACGGTCGCCAGCGGATCGCGCCCCGCCTCGATCTCCGGCCGCATGAGCATCCAGTAGACGTACTTCATCTCCATCAGCTTCTTGGTCATCGGGCTGGCCTGGTTGTAGGCGCGCTTCAGCCGGATCCAGAATTCAGGAGTGGGGTCGGTGTAGTTATCGGACGAGTAGAGGGCGATGTAGAAGTCCGCTCCCGGTGCGAGCGGGACGGTGGCGTTCCGCACCGCTTCCCACATCGAGCCGGTGTGGTGCAGCACGCCCCAGGAATAGACCACGTCGCACTTGGGCAGGCTCTCGACGAAGCTGCGGTCGAGAACCGACCCCTGCGAGATGGACCATTTCTCCTGCGGGGCGCCCGCCCATTCCCTGACCTTCAGGCTGGTGGCGACCGAATCATCGTCGTAGTCGAAGGCGACGACCTTCGCTGCGCCCAGGCGCAAGGCGGCCAGGGAGTGAATGCCCGATCCGCAGCCGATGTCGAGGAAGGTCTTTCCTTCCAGATTGTCGATCTTCATGAAGCTTTTCATGTGATCGATCGACTCTTGAACGATGTCCTCGCTGAGCTTTTGCTCGATGAACTCGGCCCAGTTCTTGCCGAAGCCGTACCTAAGCTCAGTCATCTGTTCTCCGGTCGAAGCACGACACAATCGGAAGGTCGCCTTGGGATAGCAGAACGATCGTCCCGCACAAATCGCACCGCACCCTCATCCATCAGGACACTTCGCGTTGCAGGCGAAGGCAAGGCGTTGCACACAAGGACGAGGCAGCGGAGCGACGGGCGACGGATGTGCGGCATTGCGGGCTTCCTCCGGGCTGAAGGCGTCGCTGCGCCGGCTGACAAGGCGATCCTGGGCGAAATGGCGTCCCTGATCCGCCATCGGGGACCGGACGACGAGGATGTCTGGGTGGGCGCGGGCGTCGGCTTCGCCCATCGCCGGCTAGCGGTGATCGATCCCACCCCGCATGGTCGCCAGCCGATGAGCCGGGGGGACGGCCGCTGGACGCTGACCTTCAACGGCGAAATCTACAATTACCGGGAACTGCGGCGCGAACTGGAGGCGCTTGGCGAGCGGTTCTCCACCTCGACCGACACCGAGGTCCTGTTGGCGGCGCTGATCCGCTGGGGAGCGGGCGCCCTCGGCCGCCTGAACGGGATGTTCGCCCTGGCGTTCTGGGACGCGTCGAGCCGGCGGCTCCTGCTGGCGCGCGATCGCATGGGCGAGAAGCCTCTCCACTTCGCCCAGGTCGGCGGGACCCTCGTCTTCGGCTCGGAGATCAAGGCGATCCTGGCGTGGCCGGGCTTTGAACGGCGGGCCAACCTCCAGGCGATCCATCACTATCTATCGCTGCAGTACGTCCCTGCGCCATTCACGGCCTTCGAGGGCGTGCACAAGCTTCCGGCCGCATCGTATGTCGAGATTTCTCCCGGCGAGGCGCCCGTTCCCGTTCGCTATTGGAGGCTGCCAGCCCCCCCGCAGCCGGTCGATCCAGCCTCCCCACATGACGTGGCGGACCTAGCCCAAGAGGCGCGCGAGCGTCTGGAGGCGGCCGTCCGCCGGCGTCTGGTGGCCGACGTCCCGGTGGGGACCTTTTTGTCGGGCGGGCTCGACTCGTCGGCGGTGACCGCCCTGATGGCGCTGCACTCGGGAGCGCCGGTCAAGACCTTCACCATCGGCTTCCAGGCCGATGGATACGACGAGCGTCCGTTCGCGCGCGCCGTCGCCGAGCGGTACGGAACGGACCATCACGAGGAGGTGGTCGACGTCGGCGCCGCCGAGCTGCTGCCCAAGCTGGTCTGGCACTATGGCGAGCCGTTCGCCGACCCGTCCGCCATCCCGACCTATCTGGTTTCGCAACTGGCCAGGCGGCACGTCACGGTCGCCCTGACCGGCGACGGCGGCGACGAGTTCTTCCTCGGCTATGGTCGCTACGCCGACTGCCTGGCCATGGGCTGGGTCGACCGCATCCCCTCGCCGTTGCGGCGGGCGGCCGACTGGAGCGCCCGGGCGATCCCAGAAAGCCTGGCGCGTCGGCGCTATGTCCGGGGCGGGCGGCGCCTGCTGCAGTTCAGCTCGCTGTCGGGCGCGCGGCGCTATGAGCCGGCGATGATGTACTTCCAGGGCTCGGACAAGCGCGATGGCTACGGCCCCGCGCTGCAGCCCTATTTGCAGCAGGACACGCTCGACCTGCTCGAACCCTATTTTTCCGAGACGAGCGAAATGGTGGCGGGGGCCGCTTGGGCCGATATCCACACCTATCTGCCCGACGACCTGATGGTGAAGGTGGACGTGGCCAGCATGGCCTCGGGCCTGGAGTGCCGAGCGCCGTTCCTCGATGTCGAGTTGATGGAATGGGCGGCGGGGATACCTGCCGCTACGAAGCTTTTGGACGGTGCGCTCAAGGGGCTTCTGAAGACCGCGGTCGAACCGCTGCTGCCCGACGAGATCGTGCGGCGGCCGAAGATGGGGTTTGGCGCTCCCATCGACCATTGGTTGAGGGACGACCTCTTCGAGATGGCCGAGGAGGTGCTGGAGGATCCTCGGGCTCAGGCGCGGGGCCTGTTCCGGCCCGGATATGCGCGGCAATTGCTGGAGGAGCACCGGACCGGGAAGAGGCATCATCACCCGCGAATCTGGGCGATGATCATGCTGGAGCTCTGGCATCGGGCATGGATTGACCCCGCGGCGGCCCCGTCAGGGCCGAAAGCCGATCTGGTTCGTGCGACCTATTGATTTCAACCATGGCGCGCGCGTAGCGCCGAGAGGGGTTGCGCCGATTTGCGCCTGTGGCCACAACAGGGTGTCAGACCGGACTTAAGCCGAATGCGCTATTGGGACATCGCCAATCAGATCGTGCCGGTCGCCGGCGCCGGAGCGCGCCCGAGTCGCTGGCGCAATCTGGCGCGGCGGCTGGTGGGAAATCGATATCCCGCCGTCGATGATCATACTATCGATGTGGACGTGGCCACCGCCCTGGCGAGCCGGTTCGTCGTCGCGCCGGAGGACCCGGGCGATGATGGATGGCCGAGCACGCTCCATTGCATTGGAAGCCTGGGCGCTGGCGGGGCCGAACGCCAGTTGGTCAATCTGCTGACCAATCTGGCCAGCCGCGGGCACCATCGTCAGACGCTGCTGACCATGCACCCACTTGAGGGGGACGGCGCCCACTATCTGCCCCTGCTTGAAGACGCCCACGTCCAGGTGAAGGTGAACAATCAGATCTGCGACGAAGGCGTGGAGCTGATCCGGCGGAACGCCGACATCGTGCGGCTGATCCGCAAGATGCCGTCGTCGTTCAACGCCTGGACCCTTGACCTGTGGGTCGACATTGCGCTGGCCAAGCCGCAGATCGCGCACTTCTGGCTCGATCACACCAACATCTGGGGCGCTCCTGCGGCGCTCCTCGCCGGCGTGCCGACCGTGTTCGTGTCGACCCGGAACGTGCATCCCGAGAACTTTCCCTACCTGTACGCTCCCTACATGCGGCCCTGGTACAGTTGGCTGGCCCAGTCTTCGCGCGTGCGCTTCATCAACAATTCCCGTGCCGGCGCGGACAGCTATGCCGAGTGGATCGGCATGCCGAGGTCGCGCATCGACGTGGTGCTCAACGGCGTCGATCTGCGCCATCTGAAGCCGGCGACACCAGAGGAACGGCGGCAGTTGCGCGCCGAGATCGGGATGCCGGACGACGCGGTCGGCGTTGTCGGCGCGTTCCGCATGTCGGAAGAAAAGCGGCCCTTGCTCTTCGTCGAGGCCTTCGCCCGCGCCGCGGCCGACAATCCCGCACTGCATGGCGTGCTGATGGGCGATGGGCCGCTTCTCCAGCAGGTGAAGGATCGCGCGCGCGCCCTTGGCGTCGGCGACCGCTTCCATGTCCTTGGCCGGCGCACCGATCTTCCCAAGGTCCTCTCCTCGATGGACGTCTTCCTGCATACGGCCTGGTGGGAAGGCACGCCCAACGTGGTGCTGGAGGCCCAGCAGCTCGAGCTGCCGGTGGTGGTCTGCAAGGCGGGCGGTGCGGCCGACGCAGTGGCTCACGGCGGCACGGGGTTTCTTGTCGAACGGGATGACGAGGAAGCGCTGCATCAGCGCCTTGCCGAGGTGCTTGCTGACCTCCCGCAGTGGAAGCAGCGCGCCCGCCAGGGCCCGGAATTCATAGCCCGACGTTTCGGAGTCGATCGGATGGTGGACGAGAGCTACGCGCTTCATGTGAAGGCGATCGACGCCCGCGATCCTCAACAAGCTTTCGCGGTCGCCTGAGCATGTGCGCGATCGCGGGGCTGATCGATCTCACAGGCGCCTATGGGCAAGACACGCTCGCGCGGCTGACCACGGCGATGCGTGACACGATGGTCCACCGCGGTCCGGACGACGCGGGGCTCTGGGTCGACCCGGCCGGCGGTTGCGCATTGGGGCATCGCCGCCTGTCGATCATCGATCTCAGCGCCGACGGCCGCCAACCGATGGCCGCTGCGAACGGCCCGGCGATCGCCACGTTCAACGGCGAGATCTACAACCACCTCGAAATCCGCAGGCGCCTGGAGCAGGGCGGGGCGGTGTTCCGCAGCCGGTCCGACACTGAGGTGCTGCCCAACCTGTTCGCGGATCTCGATCCCGGCCAACTAGGCGCCCTCAATGGGATGTTCGCCTTCGGTGTCTGGCGGCCGGACCTGCGCCAATTGCTGCTGGCCCGTGACGCCTTCGGCAAGAAGCCGCTGTACGTCTATCAGGACGCGCACGTGTTCGCCTTCGCCTCGGAGATGCAGGCCTTCTACGCATTGCCGACCTTCGATGCGCAGATCGACCGCGACGCCCTGGCCGAGTACCTGCTGCTGGGCTACTTCCCCGGCCCGCGGACGATCTATCAGCGGGTCCGGCAGATTGAGCCGGGCGCCTTCATGCGCCTCGAATTCAGCCAAGGCGCGCCGCCGCGAGTGCTCGCCGCCGGCCGCTTCTTCCAGTTCACGGCTATGGAGCGGCCCAGCGTCGCCGGCGTCGACAAGGGCGTGCTGAAGGCCAATCTCAAGCGGCGGCTGATCTCGGCGGTCGAGCAGCGAATGGTGGCCGACGTGCCGCTCGGCGCCTTCCTGTCGGGCGGGGTCGACAGCTCGCTCGTGGTGGCGATCGTCAGGCGCGAGCTCGGGCGCGAGATCAACACCTATTCGATCGGCTTCGAAGGCTCCCCCGAGAGCGAGCATGAGGACGCCAGGGCCATCGCCGCGCACTTGGGCGCGCGGCACCACGACAGTTTGCTGAAACCCGACGGCATAGACCTCATTGGGCGGATCGCCGGCGTGCTGGATCAGCCGAACGGCGATTCCTCCTGCCTGCCGACCTATCTTCTGAGTGAGTTCGCCCGGCGCGAAGTGACGGTGATCCTGTCCGGCGACGGTGGGGATGAGCTGTTCGGTGGCTATGGCCGCTATCGCGACACCATGAACGAGCTGGCCGACCCGCAGCTTTTGCGACGTGTCCATGGGATCGATCCGGAGGCGGCCACGCTCGCCGACCTCTACATGTCGTTGCGCTGGCATATCTGGCTTCCTTCCCAGGTGGCGCACTTGCTCGGCGCCCTGCCCGAGTCCGCCGCTCAGAAGCTGGAAGGCTGGCGGGCGGCCCTGAACGACCCGTCGACGCCGCCGATGCACCGGATGCGCACGCTCGATGCGAACCTCTATATGCCCGGCGCGGTGCTCGCGAAGGTCGATCGGATGAGCATGCAGCACGCCTTGGAAGTGCGGGCGCCGCTGCTGGACATCGGATTCGCCGACCTTGCGATGGGGGTGTCGCAGGACGACTGCTGGGCCGCGCCAGACGTCACCAAGAAGATCCTGAAGGAAATCGCGTCCGACTATCTGCCGCGCGAATGGATGTTCCGGTCGAAGAAGGGGTTTGGCCTGCCGTCGAACGCCTGGGCGATGAACGACGTCATTGCGCTGTGCGGTGACACCCTCGCTGCGCCTGGCGCGCGGCTGCGCGATCACCTGGACGGGGGCGCGCTGGCGGCCACGGTAAAGACCCAATCGCAGCCCAATCAATTTTCCATCTATCAGATGTGGCCGCTTCTGATCCTGGAGCTCTGGCTGCGGGAACAACCCGCCAAGATCCAGAGCGTGGCGGCCCAACTCGAACGCGCAGCCTAGGGGGCGGCAATGTCAAATCGCATTCTCAAGAATCCGCATTTCGACGACGATCGGATCCTCTGGAAGGACGAGTATTCCGGCCAATACGCCGCCGTCGCCTACGAGGATCAGTTCGACGGGCAATGGCGCCTCTATCTGGACGGCGTGCGTGGCTTCCATGACCACACGGGCGTGGAGACGAGCGACGAGTACATCGACGACCGGATCTACGAGATCACCGGCATTCGCGATTACATCCTGACCCAGGAGCACGGCGCTGCGGCCGAGAAGGTGGCGCGCGAGAGCGGGCGATGGGACCGCGCCGAGCGGCGCGGCGTCGGCGGGCGGCTCTATCTGGAGCCCAAGTTCTCGGTCGATGACTTCCGCGGCAAGCGCTGCCTGGACGTCGGCTGCGGCGCCGGGCGCTGGACGCGGGCCATGCTGGCGCTCGGCGGCGACGTGAAGTCGATGGACGTCAGCGAGGCGGGGCTCAACTCGACACGGCGCTTCAACAAGGACGTAGAGCAGCTCGGCCTGTTCGACCTCGGCGAGGCCAGGCCCGATCTGAAGCAAGCCTTCGACTTCACCCTCTGCTGGGGGGTGATCATGTGCACGCACGATCCGCGCCTGGCCTTCGAGAAGGTCGCGTCGACGGTGAGGCCCGGCGGCTCGCTGTACATCATGGTGTACGCGCCGACCTATCATGCCGGCGACTTCGTCACGAACGCGCGGCGCGTGTATCATCGGGAGATGAAGACCCCCGAGGAGCGGTTGGCCTATCTCTCTGACCTCGCCAAGGGCGACGAAGACAACATGATCAACTACCTCGACATGCTCAATACCTTCTACAATTGGGTGATCGACGAAGAGACCATTCGCGGATGGTGCGCCGCGAACGGCCTGGGTGCGCCGCTGTTCCTCAATGCCGAGGAACCGCACAAGTGCGGGCACCATGTGCTTATCCGCCGCCCCTGATCCCCTCCGGGATCGGGCCGCCTGCGCGCTCGCTTGGGTGATCTAGATGTTCCTGCTCAGAGTCATCAGTCCCTCACGCAACATCGCGGCGCTTGGAACAGCTTTCGAGCTTGTCCGCGAGCGGCGCGGACTGGTCATGGCGATGACGGCGCGGGAGCTCACGGACCGCTACGCCGGGCAGTTGCTGGGCGCGGCCTGGGCGATCGTCGCGCCGCTTCTGACAATGTTGATTTACGTCTGGGTCTTCACTTTCGTCTTTCGTGGGCGGCTGGGTGAGACGGACGATCCGACTGCGTTCACGGCCTATGCGCTGGCGGGCCTCGCGCCGTGGGTGGCGTTCGGCGAAGCGGTCTCGCGCTCGGTCAGCGTGGTGAGCGGCAATGCGAACCTCGTGAAGCAGATCGTCTTTCCGTTGGAGGTGCTGCCGCTAAAGGTGGTGCTGGCCTCGCTGCCTACGCTGATGATCGGTCTGGTGCTGGCGGTCGGAGCCTCAGCCGCCGCCGGTCTG
>JAEXKM010000217.1 GCA_023445705.1 Pseudomonadota bacterium | reverse complement strand
ACGTGACGCTCAAGGAACGCCGTCCCTTGGTGCTGATGGTGCGCGAAACCCCGCTGCATCTGGGGCATCTGCGGACCATGGTCCGGCTGGCCGAGATGGGCGCCGTCATCGCCCCGCCCATGCCCGCCTTCTACGCCCGGCCGACCAGCCTGGAGCAGATGGTGGATCAGTCGGTGGGCCGGGCGCTGGACGTCTTCGGCCTCTCCTGGCGCCCGGTGCGCCGCTGGGGCGTCGACCTCGGGCCGCTGGCCGAATCGGAGGCGTAGATCTTGGCGATCTGGGAGTGGGCGCTGGGCGCCTATGCGCGGCCTGACGTTTCGGACGCCTGCCTGGCGCTGCAGGACGACCACGGGCAGAACGTGTCCTTCCTGCTGTGGGCGGTGTGGGCCGAGACCTGCGAGCCTGAGCTGCTCGGCTCGGCCGCGCAGACCGCACGCGCCTGGGAAGCGCGGGTGCTCGCGCCCATCCGCAATGTCCGCCGTCTGCTGAAGCCTGCCTTTCCGCCGATCGACGACCGCGCCCGCGAAGGGCTGCGCGAGGACATCAAGTCCGCCGAGTTGCGGGCCGAGAGGGTGCTTTTGGAAACCTTCGAATCCATGACCCGCACGCGCGGGCGGACGCCAGCCCTGGAAGCGCTGCGGGCGGCTTCCCGCGCCTGGGGAAAACCGCCGCCGGACGACGCCCTGGCTCGCCTGGCGCGCGCCCTGAGCTAGGCCGGAGATGCTCAGCGTGGCATGATGAGCCGTTCCGGGGCGGTAAGCGTATGAACGACGACGACAGCAATGATCCCGAGGCCCGGCTCGCCGCGCGCCTCCACCTGCTCGGGCAGGAACACGCTGACCTCGGCGTGGCGGTCGACGCGATCGCCGTTTCGCCGGTTCCCGACATGATGGTGATCGCCCGCCTGAAGCGGAAGAAGCTCGCCCTCAAGGACGAAATCGAGCGCCTGAAGGACCAGCAGACGCCCGACATCATCGCCTGAGCCGTCAGCCCATCTTGAAGACGCAGAACTTGTTGCCGTCCAGGTCGCGGAAATAGGCGCCGTAGAAGTTCGGCATCCGCTCGCCCGGCTGACCCTCGCACGCGCCGCCCGCGGCCAGGGCCGCCTTGTGCACCTCGTCCACCACCTCGCGGGACGGGCTGGCCAGGGCGATCATCGCGCCGTTGCCGTTGCTTGCGGTTCCGCCGTCATAGGGTTTGCAGACGGCGATCGCGCCGCCGCCCGGCGCGCCGTAGAACTGCATGCGGTCGCCCATGGCCATGGAGCGCTTGACGCCCAACGGTCCAAGCACCGCGTCGTAGAAGACCTTGGCCTTGTCCAGGTCGTTGCTGCCGACCGTCGTGTAGCCGATCATGGTGTTTCCCCTTGCTTTTGCTCGTCCGAGCGGAGGGGATTTTAGCAAGCTGACGCGCGCGTCACGAAAGCCGATTTCGGCTATCGGCCGGCGAGCGACCCCCGCCGCTCGCGCTTGCGCACGAACATCGAAGCGTCGGCCTCCGAAAGCAGGGCGTCGGCGTCCAACTCCTGCGAAATCTCCCGCACCCCGAACGAGATGTGCAGCGGCGCGGTCCAGGCGCCGAACCGGATCGGCGTAGCCTCGATGGCTTCGGCCAGGGCTTCGGCCTTGGACACCGCCGTCTGGCGGTCCGCCTGCGCCAGGATCACCGCGAATTCGTCGCCGCCCATGCGGCCGACCACGTCGCTCTCCCGCACGTGGTTCATCAGCCGTTCGGCCACGGCGCAGAGGCAGGCGTCGCCTGCCGCGTGGCCGTAGCGGTCGTTCACCGCCTTGAACCCGTCGAGGTCGAAATAGACGAGGCTGGCGGGCGAACCGTAGCGCTGGGAGAAGGTGCGGATCCGCGCCAGCTCGCGCATGAAGGCGCGCCGGTTGAGCAGCGGGGTCAGGGCGTCGCGGTCAGCCAGTTCCTCCACCTCGCCGAGCTTGGCCTTCAACTGCGCCACTTCGCTGCGCAGGTCGTCGATCTCCGACATCAGGGTCAGCAGCGCCGCCTGCACCGAGGGCGTCAATTCGACTTCCGACAGCCCAAGGAACGCTGTCCTGTCGACGGGGGCGGCGGTGCGGGAGCTGGCCTGGGCTCCGGCCTGCACCAGGGCGCGTTTGCGGATCGCTGAGAACGGCTCGGTGCGCGCGCCGGTGACCTTCATGACAGCCCTTCGAAGCCCCGCCGAGGATCGGCGCTAACCATATGGGTTAAGAAATTGAACCTCCTCGCTTGCGGGCGCAAGGGCGGCGCCTATACTCCGCGCCTTTCCGCGAAGGGGCATTGGGGAATGAGCGCAGGAAACGCGCCGGTCGCCATCATCATGGGCAGCCGTTCGGACTGGCCCACCATGAAGGCCGCCGCCGACAGCCTCGACGCGCTCGGGGTGGCCTACGAGGCCAAGGTGGTGTCCGCCCACCGGACCCCTGACCGCATGTACGAATTCGCCAAGGGCGCGAAGGCGGCTGGTTTCAAGGTGATCATCGCCGGCGCCGGCGGCGCCGCGCATCTGCCCGGCATGACCGCCTCGCTGACCGAACTGCCCGTTCTCGGCGTGCCGGTGGAGTCCAAGGCGCTCAAGGGCATGGATTCCCTGCTCGCCATCGTCCAGATGCCCGGCGGCGTTCCGGTGGCGACCCTCGCGATCGGCGAGCCGGGCGCCCGCAACGCCGGCCTTCTTGCCGCCCAGATCCTGGCGCTCTCCGATGAAGGCCTGGCCCAGCGCCTCGCCGACTTCCGGGCCCGCAACACGGCGAGCGTCGCCGAAACCGTCGAAGACTGAGCACAGCCATGTCCGCCCTGCCTCTGCCCCCCGGCTCCACGATCGGGATTCTCGGCGGGGGGCAGCTTGGCCGCATGCTGGCCCTGGCCGCGGGGCGCCTCGGCTTCGATGTCGCCATACTCGAGCCGCAGCCCAACGCCCCGGCCAGCCGCGTCGCCGCCCATACGGTCGTCGGCGCCTATGACGACCCGGCCGCCCTCGCCGAACTGGCCAAGCTCGCCAGCGTCGTGACCTACGAGTTCGAGAACGTCCCGGCCGCGGCGGTCGAGCACCTGACGTCCCTTGGTGTTCACGTCGCCCCGGGCGCGCTCGCCCTGGGGGTCGCCCAGGACCGGGTTGAGGAAAAGACCTTCCTCAACGGCGCTGGCGTTCCGACCGTCGCCTTCGCCGCCGCCGACAGCGCCGAGGCCGCCCACGAGGCCGTCGCCGCCATGGGCGCGCCGGTGCTGATGAAGACCCGCCGCGAGGGCTATGACGG
>JAEXKM010000205.1 GCA_023445705.1 Pseudomonadota bacterium | reverse complement strand
AGCTCGAGCCGGTCACCCATCCCAACGACCTGGTGGCCAGCGAGCCGGCCACGTTCAAGCTCATGCTGGACGGAAAGCCGGCGGCCGATGTGGAGGTCGAGGTCATCCTCGGGGACGACCGCTATCGCGCCGACAAGAGCGAGCAGAAGCTGAAGACCGACGCCACGGGAGCGTTCACGGTGAAGTGGCCCCAGGCCGGCATGTACTGGCTGGAAGCGTCCACCCGCGGCGGCGCGGGCTCAGTTCCGGGCAGCCAGCGCAGCGCAGGTTACGTCGCAACCCTGGAAGTCCTGCCCGATTGACGGCGCGGATAGCCGTTCCGCTGGAACTCTCGCCGCCGGCCGCAAGGCCGCGCGGCGGGACGCCCGTGGAGTTCGGCGGGCCGACCATGGGCGTGAGCTGGTCGGTGAAGGCGCTGGCCCCGGCGGAGTTCGACCTCGGCCGCGCTCGCGACCAGATCCAGGGCCTGCTGAACCGCATCATCGCCCAGATGAGCACCTGGGAGCCGCAGGCCGATATCAGCCGCTTCAACCGACTGCCGGCGGGCGGCTGGATGGAAGCCCCGGCCGCTTTCGCGCATGTGCTGGAACGCGGCCTGCACTGGGCGCAGGCCAGCTCAGGCGCCTTTGATCCGACGAGCGGGGCGCTGGTGGATCTATGGGGCTTTGGCGCCGCTGGGCCGGTGAGCACGCCCCCCTCTTCCACCGCCATCGAAGACGCGCTGGGCCGAGCCGGCTGGGACCGGTTGGCGGCGGACGGCGCGCGCATCCATCAGCCGGGCGGCCTGCAGCTCGATTTTTCGGGCATCGCCAAGGGGTTCGGCGTGGACGAGGTCTCGCGGGCCCTCGCCGTCATGGGGCTGCACGACCACCTGGTGGAGATCGGCGGCGAACTGCGCGGCTCAGGCGTGAAGGCCGACGGATCGCCCTGGTGGGCGCAGATCGCCGCGCCGCCGGGCGTCGATCTGCCCGGCGGGCCGATCCTGGTGGCCCTGCATGGACTCTCGATTGCGACCTCGGGAGACTATGAGCGCCGTTTCGAGCACGGCGCCCGCGTCTATTCCCATACGATCGATCCCAGGACCGGCTGGCCCATCGAAAGCGGCCTGCGATCGGTCAGCGTCATTGCGCGCGACTGCATCGACGCCGACGCCGCCTGTACGGCCCTGAGCGTGCTTGGCCCGGAGGCCGGTCTGGCCTTCGCCACGACCGAAGGACTGGCCGCCTACTTTCTTGTGGAGCAAGCCGCCGGTCTCGAAGAGTTCCTGTCACCCGCCTTCCAAGCGATGCTAGGCTAGGCCATCAAGGATTTTCCCCTGGTCGCATTGACTTTGGGTTCGAGATTCGTATTGTCCGCGGCTCTTTCGAACATCTGCCGGCCTCGCCGGCCCCGCGAGGACCGACCATGGCGAAGCCCGCCTCCATCAAGATCCGCCTGAACTCGTCTGCCGACACCGGCTACTTCTACGTCACCAAGAAGAACGCCCGCACGAAGACCGAGAAGCTGGTCATGAACAAGTACGACCCGATCGTGCGGAAGCATGTCGAGTTCAAAGAAGGCAAGATCAAATAAGCCTGCCCACAGATCTCCAGTCTGTGAAAACGCCCGGCCGCAAGGTCGGGCGTTTTGCGTTTTAGGGCCCTAGCACAGCGCGCGAAGGCCGGTGCGAACCTCCTGCGGGGTCTGCAGCAAGGCTTCGGTCTCGGCGTGGACCCGCACCCAGATCGGAGTGGCGATCTCCAGCACCTGCAGACCCGCCTCCGTCAGGGCGAGCCGGCGGCTGCGACGGTCTTCGGGATCCACGCGGGTTTCCATCAGCCCTCGCCGCTCCAGCGGCTTGAGGTTCGCGGTCAGGGTGGTGCGGTCCATGCCGAGCACCTCGGCCACCTCGCCCACCGACGGTGCGTCGGGGCGGTTCAGGGAGGTCAGCAGCGAAAACTGGCCGCTGGTCAGCCCGGCGGGCCGCAGCGCCTCGTCGAACCGACGGGCAAGGGTGCGCGCCGCCCGCTGCGCCGCCAGGCACAGGCAGTGGTCGCGAACGTGCAGCGTCATCTCGAAGGTGGCGGCTTTTGACATGACATAATTATGTTGATATCAACTCTTATCGTCAAGATGGCCCCCTCCCCGGAAGGGCCACCCCGCGCCCCGAGCGGCGCTGCGCAAGAGCGCGAACCGATCAAACGGAGGAAATCCATGGCCTATATCGAAGGCTTCGTCTGCGCCGTCCCCGCCGACCAGAAGGACGCCTATCGCAAGCACGCGATCGGGGCGGCCCCCATGTTCCAAGAGTTCGGCGTCGCGCGGATGGTGGAGAACTGGGGTGACGACGTGCCGGACGGCAAGGTCACCGACTTCAAGGGCGCGGTGAAGGCCAAGCCCGGCGAGGTGGTGGTGTTCTCATGGTTCGAGTTCGCCGACAAGGCAGCCCGCGACGCCGCCAACGAGAAGATGCGCACCGATCCGCGCATGGAGCAGATGGCCGAAGATCCGCCCTTCGACGGCCAGCGGATGATCTTCGGCGGCTTCGACGTACTTCTGGACGAAAAGACCGGCGGCGAGATGGGCTACGTGGACGGCATGCTGCTGGCCGTGCCCGCCAAGGCCCGCGAGCAGTACCTGGCGATGGCGGCCAAGACGGCCAAGATCATCAAGGAATACGGCGCCTCGCGTGTCGTGGAGGCCTGGGGCGACGACGTGCCGGAGGGCAAGGTCACGGACTTCCAGGGCGCAGTGAAGGCCGGCACGGACGAGACCGTCGTCTATAGCTGGATCGAATGGCCGTCCAAGGCGGTGCGGGACGAGGGCTGGGCCAAGATGATGGCAGACCCGCGCCTGGAAGCGGCCATGGCCGACCGGCCCTATGACGG
>JAEXKM010000183.1 GCA_023445705.1 Pseudomonadota bacterium | reverse complement strand
GTGCTACGCAGCGACGGGGCGTCCCCCCTGAAACTGGAGGTGACGCCGCGCCTTTCGCCTGCGCTTTGTTCAGAGGCTGACGGCTCGAAGGCGCAGGGCGTTGCCAACCACGCTGACGCTGGAAAGGGCCATGGCCGCCGCCGCAATGGCCGGCGAGAGCAGCCAGCCGAACACCGGATAGAGCACGCCGGCGGCGATTGGGATGCCGGCGACGTTGTAGGCGAAGGCGAAGAAGAGGTTTTGCCGGATGTTGCGCATCACCGCCCGCGACAGCCGCCGGGCCTGCACAATGCCCTGCAGGTCGCCTCTAAGCAGGGTCACGCCGGCGCTCTCGATCGCGACGTCCGCGCCGGCCCCCATGGCGATCCCGACCTCGGCAGCGGCCAAAGCCGGGGCGTCGTTCACCCCATCACCAGCCATGGCGACCTTGCGGCCCTCCGCCCTGAACTTGTCGACCACAGCGGCCTTGTCCTGCGGCAGCACGTCGGCCTCGACCTCGTCGATTCCGAGCTTGCGCGCGACGGCCTGCGCGGTCGTGCGGTTGTCGCCCGTCATCATCACCAGGCGCACGCCTTCGGCCTTAAGCGCGCTGACCGCCTGCGGAGTTGTCGCCTTGATAGGATCGGCGATGGCGAAGATGGCCGCCGGTCGG
Source organism: Pseudomonadota bacterium (assembly GCA_023445705.1). Lineage (GTDB taxonomy): Bacteria > Pseudomonadota > Alphaproteobacteria > Caulobacterales > Caulobacteraceae > Phenylobacterium. The sequence continues at coordinate 3,477 of JAEXKM010000183.1, read as the reverse complement.
CCGTCCAGCGCCATGAAGATGGCGGTGGCCCCATCGGCGCGCAGTGCGTCTGCCTCGGTTTCGAGCGGCTGGGTGTCCACGCCCTGTTCCATCAGGAACTTGCCCGAACCGAGCGCCAGGCGGCGGCCGTCAACGACACCGACAACACCCTTGCCGATGGGCGAGTCGAACTCGCTGGGCTGCGACAGGTCGAGGTTCCGCTCCGTCGCGGCCCGCACAATGGCGTCCGCCAGGGGGTGTTCGCTGGCGCGCTCCAGGCTGGCGGCCAGGCGCAGCGCCTCCGTTTCGTCGACGCCCGGCGAGGGTCGGATCGCGGTGACGGCCGGTCGGCCTTCGGTCAGGGTGCCGGTCTTGTCGACGACCAAGGTGTCGATCTTCTCGAAGCGCTCCAGCGCCTCGGCGTTCTTGATGAGCACGCCGGCCTGCGCGCCGCGGCCGACCCCGACCATGATCGAGATCGGGGTGGCCAGACCGAGGGCGCAGGGACAGGCGATGATCAGCACGGACACGGCCGCCACCAGCCCGAAGGCGAAGCGGGGCTCGGGTCCGAACAGCGCCCAGACGGCGAAGGCGACGACGGCGATCGCGATGACCGTCGGCACAAACCACCCGGACACCTGATCGGCCATCCGCTGAATCGGGGCGCGGCTGCGCTGGGCCTGCGCCACCATCTGCACGATCTGCGAGAGCAGGGTGTCAGCGCCGATCTTCTCGGCTCGCATGACGAAGGACCCGGTCTTGTTGATCGCGCCGCCGACCACCTTGTCGCCCGCTTCCTTGGTGACCGGCATGGATTCGCCCGTGACCATGGACTCGTCGATGGACACCCGTCCTTCGAGCACTTGCCCATCCACCGGGACCTTCTCGCCGGGTCGGACACGCAGCTGGTCGCCGACGACGATCTGGTCCAGCGTCACCTCCTCGTCCGAGCCATCCGGGCGTACGCGGCGCGCGGTTTTCGGCGCCAGGTCGAGCAGCGCCTTGATCGCGCCGGAGGTGCGTTCGCGAGCGCGCAGCTCGAGCACCTGGCCCAGCAGCACCAGGACGGTGATCACGGCTGCGGCCTCGAAGTAGATCGGGACCGATCCGTCCGCACGCCGGAACGCGGTGGGGAACAGCTGCGGCGCCAGCGTCGCGACGACGCTGTAGACCCAGGCGACGCCGACGCCCATGGCGATGAGCGTGAACATGTTCAGGCTGCGGTTGGCGATGGACCGGGCGCCCCGGTCGAAGAAGGGCCAGCCCGACCAGAGGACAACCGGGCTGGCGAGGGCGAACTGGATCCAGGCCGATGTCTGACCGCCGAGCCGCATGGTGAGCCCGGTGAGGTGACCGCCCATCTCCAGCGCCAGAACCGGCAGCGCCAGGGCCAGGCCGACCCAGAAGCGTCGGCTCATGTCCTTGAGCTCAGGGTTCGGTTGGTCCTCGGCGCTGACCACCTCAGGCTCGAGCGCCATCCCGCAGATCGGGCACGACCCAGGCCCGACCTGCCGGATCTGAGGGTGCATGGGGCAGGTGTAGATGGTCCCGGCCGGCTGCGCCGGCTTCGGCTCCGGCGCGCTTGCGGTGTAGCGGTCGGGCTCCTTCTCGAATTTCGACTTGCAACCCGCGGAGCAGAAGAAGACCTCTTGCCCCTGAAACACAGCCTTGTGCGCGGTCGTGGCCGGATCGACCCACATCCCGCAGACGGGATCCTTGACCCCTCCATGTGGCGAGACGTGGGCGTGATGGTGGGCGTGGCCGTGCTGCCCGTGGGCTTGGCCATGCTGGTCATGCGCATGGGCGCCGGGGGGCGCTGAGATTTTGTCTTTCGCCATGACCGAAAGCTCCGTCCGAGGTGGGCCGCTCTTGAAAGGCTACGCACCTCGCCGAGGGTAACCCTCGGCTAGGCATCTGCGCTCCAGGCCGCATTGAGGCATCGCAAAGGCGCGGCGAAAACTTCGTGCACGTTCCCGTCGTCGGAAGGTCAAGATCAGCGTCTTCGGGCAGCGTCCGGCAGACAGCGATCGGTACTTAGAAGATCCGAGCCAGCGTCGTTGAATACGCAGGCAGTCGGCGTGTCCCTCGTCCAAGGGCGAATGTTTCAGCTTTATTTTCCAGGTTGGAACGGCCGCGCGACGTCGGGGTTGAGGGCTGATCCCACATCCCTGCGGAGGACGACCTATGCACGCCCAACAGATGATCAGTACGCACCCGCAGGTGCGCGGCAACACCAACGACAGCCTGATCCGGTGCATCGAGGAGTGCTTCGATTGCGCCCAGAGCTGCACCTCGTGCGCCGACGCCTGCCTTGGCGAAGAGATGGTCGCCCAACTCACCCAATGCATTCGGCTGAACCTGGACTGCGCCGACATCTGCTCCGCAGCCGGTCACATCGCCTCGCGCCGCACCGGTTCGAACGAGCCGATCATTCAGCGCGTGCTCGCCGCCTGCGAGGAAGCCTGCCGTCTTTGCGCGGAGGAGTGCGAACGCCACGCCGACATGCACGAGCATTGCCGCATTTGCGCCGAGTCCTGCCGCCGCTGTGAACAGGCCTGCCAAGCGGCGCTGCAGACCTTCCATTGATCGACGCAAGGAGAACCGAGCTATGAAGACGATCGCGATCATCGCCGCCGCGGCGGCGCTTGCCGCCGCACCCGCCGTGGCTCAGCAGGCCCAGCATCAGGGTCACGCCAACATGCAGCACGGCCAGATGGCCAAGCAGGACTACATGAAGGCGATGCAGGATATGCATCAGAAGATGATGTCGGCCGACGACATGGATCCCGATCGCGCCTTCGCCCTGAAGATGATTCAGCATCACCAGGGCGGCATCGAGATGGCTCGGGTCGTGCAGCAGCACGGCGACGATGCCGAGATCAAGCAGATGGCGCAGAAAATGGCCGACGAGCAGCGCAAGGATATCGCTGAGCTTCAGGCCTGGCTCGACAGGCATGGCGGACGGACGCCGAAGCGCTGACCGAGTCGTTCAGGCCGGCTCTGCGCCGGCCCATTCGGCTCAGGAGGCCGCGGGCCGGCGCTTTATCCGCTTGGCGTCGCGGCCGAGCCGGATCACCAGAAGCACCCATCCGGTAACGACCATCGGCAGCGTCAGCGCGGCCAAGGCGATAATCAATGGGTGGTTGAAGTTCTCCCCGTCCTTGAAGTCGAGGATGTGGAGCCGCCAGAAGAAGTCGTAGAAGCGCCAGAGGTTGGACCTCCGGCTCACCACTTCGCCGGTGTCGGGCGAAACGTACAGCGCGGTCCGTTCGGCGTCGTTGAAATCGACCCGCCACATCGGCCCTTCGCGGCCGGTCTCCTGGGGGGCGCTCTCAAAATATTGCGCGGCGACAGGCTTGCCTGCGCCTTCATAGGCGGCCCCAGCCAATTGGCGGACCTCGTCCTCTGAGACGGGGGGCGCCGGCTTGCCGGTCACCGCCTCGAAAACGCGCGTGGTCCCATCCGGCAGCTTCAGGATCCAGTAGAGCCACCGGATGC
>JAEXKM010000134.1 GCA_023445705.1 Pseudomonadota bacterium | reverse complement strand
ACCCGATCGAGATCCAGCAAGAGCAACTTGCGTTGACCGCCGAGCACCTTGCGCGAGGCTTGCCCGAACCCAAGGATGCCCAAGAGATCGAAGCGGACTTGCTTGCAGCATCGCTTGATTGGCGGCTGCTGCTCCAAATCGACTCCGATCCCAGGACGCGAATGAACTGGGGTGATACGGGCCGCCTCTTTGTCCTGATTCGCAGAGAGGACGCTCGGCGCGGCGACTTCAGCCAGACTGTTGGGCTTTGGCAGACCCATTGACGCGGTTCGGGTTTAGACCTCGGTCTTGGCCCTGCCGCCCTTGGGCGCCCGGCGATCCGCTGCGCCCGAATATTCCGTTCGATTGTAGACGGTGCGCGCGCCGTCAAGGATCTCGCGTCCGCCACGCAGGCCCCGACGCTGTCCTTCCTGCCCCAGGATATGGGCCGCGAACGCGGCTTCCGGCCGTGCCGGTCTCCCGACCGCTGGTGGCTTGGGCGGGTCGTAGATCGTCGGCACGCTGCGGTCCACCGCAGGGCGTCCTGCGGCCTCCGAGCGCTTCACCCGGCGAACGGCGCCGGGTCTCCTGACGGGATCGATGGGCCAGGTCATGGTCTCAGCGCTTGGCCAGTTTCTCGATTTGCGCCTGCATTTCCGCCATCTGCTTCTTGAGCGCGGTGAGAGTCTCGTCGCTGGCTGCGGGCTCCGGGGCCGCCTTTGGCGCCGGCGGGGCCTCGTCTGGACGCGTATAGGCGAATGGCGAGAACATCTTCATCGCCCGGTCGAACATGGCGAGGTTCTGCCGGATCTGCTCTTCGTAGGCCGCGCCGAGCCCGCCGCCCTGGCCGATGCTGGCGAACTGGGCGCGCATGCACTCCTGCTGCTCGGCGAAGGTGGCTAGGGAGAGTTCGAGGTAGCTGGGCAGGAAGGCCTGCATCGAGTTGCCATAGAACCCGATGAGCTGCCGCAGGAACTGGATCGGCAGAAGGTTCTGCCCCTCGCGGCTTTCCTCTTCGAAGATGATCTGGGTGAGGACGGTGCGTGTGATGTCCTCGTTGGTCTTGGCGTCATAGACCACGAAGTCGACGCCCTGCTTCACCATGTCCGACAGGTGCTCGAGCGTGACGTAGGAGGACGAAGCGGTGTTGTAGAGCCGCCGATTGGCGTACTTCTTAATGACGACGCGGGGGTCGTCGGATCCCTGGGTGTCTGCCATCCCGCAATCCTCTATCAGCCCGCCCCCGATACGGCGGATTCTCATTCTTGCACCGCAGTATCGCGGATGCGAGGGCCTTCGCAAAGACCGCGCCGTTTGCGTGCGCCCCCTTGCTCAACCTTCACCCTTTATCGATAGATGAGATCCTCAAGAGCCTGAGGAGTTTCCCCCATGAGCGACGTCGTCATTGTCTCGGCCGCACGCACGCCGGTCGGATCGTTCAACGGGGCCCTTTCCGGCCTTCCTGCCCACGAACTCGGCAAGATCGCGATCAGCGCCGCGGTCGAGCGGGCGGGAATCACCCCCGCCGACGTCGGCGAGGTGATCATGGGCCAAGTGTTGCAGGCCGGAGCCGGCCAGGGGCCTGCCCGCCAAGCGGCGGTCAACGCCGGCATCCCGGTGGAAAGCCCGGCCTGGAGTCTCAACCAGCTCTGCGGCTCGGGCCTGCGCGCGGTCGCGCTGGCCGCCCAGCAAATCGCCGACGGGTCGGCTGCGATCGTCGTGGCGGGCGGGCAGGAAAGCATGAGCCAGTCGCCTCACGCCCAGCAGCTTCGCGCCGGCCAGAAGATGGGCGACCTGGCCCTGGTCGACACCATGATCAAGGACGGCCTGTGGGACGCGTTCCACGGCTATCATATGGGCCAGACGGCCGAGAACATCGCCGCCCGCTGGCAGATCACCCGGGAAGAGCAGGATAATTTCGCCGTCGCCAGCCAGAATAAGGCCGAAGCGGCGCAGAAGGCCGGCAAGTTCGCGGGCGAGATTGCTCCGGTCACCATCAAGGGCCGCAAGGGCGACACGGTCGTCGACCAGGACGAATACATCCGTCATGGCGTGACCATCGACAGCGTCTCCGGCCTGCGCCCGGCCTTCACCAAGGACGGCACCGTCACCGCCGCCAACGCCTCGGGCCTCAATGACGGCGCAGCCGCCCTGGTGCTGATGAGCGCCGACGAGGCGCAGAAGCGTGGCTTGAAGCCGCTGGCCCGCATCGCCTCCTGGGCCCACGCCGGCGTCGAGCCTGAAATCATGGGCACCGGTCCGATCCCGGCCAGCCGCAAGGCGCTGGAAAAGGCTGGCTGGAGCGTTTCGGACCTGGATCTGGTGGAATCCAACGAGGCCTTCGCCGCGCAGTCGATCTGCGTCGTCCGCGACCTCGGGCTCGATCCGGCCAAGGTGAACGTCAACGGCGGGGCCATCGCCATCGGTCACCCCATCGGCGCCTCGGGCGCGCGCATCCTCACCACCCTGATCCACGAGATGCAGCGCTCGGGCGCCAAGAAGGGCCTGGCGACGCTCTGCGTCGGCGGCGGCATGGGCGTGGCCATGTGCGTCGAGCAGGCCTGAGCGGATTTTCGGAGCGGCGGATAAACCGGCGCCTTTGCAGCGGGAGGCGGCCTGATGGCCAGAGTGGCGTTCGTAACCGGGGGAACCCGCGGCATTGGCCGCGCCATCGTCGAGCGGCTGAAGGCCGACGGCCTCAAGGTGGCGGCGGGCTATTCCGGCAATGAGGAGGCCGCCCAGGCCTGCGTTCGCGAACTGGGTGTGATGGTCGTGAAGGGCAATGTCGGCAGTTTCGAGGATTGCCGCCACGCCGTCGAACTGGTGACCGCCGAACTGGGGCCCGTCGATGTGCTCGTCAACAACGCCGGCATCACGCGCGACGGCATGTTCCACCGGATGAGTCCCGATCAGTGGTCGGACGTGATCCGTGTGAACATGGACTCGGTCTTCAACATGACGCGCCATGTTATCGAGGGCATGCGCGAGCGCGGCTGGGGCCGGGTGATCAACATCTCCTCGATCAACGGCCAGAAGGGCCAGATGGGCCAGGCCAACTATTCGGCGGCGAAGGCTGGGGTGATCGGCTTCACAAAAGCGTTGGCGCTGGAGAACGCGGCCAAGGGCGTCACGGTCAACTGCATCGCGCCCGGCTACATCGACACCGAGATGGTGCAGGCGGTGCCGGAGACGGTGCTGGCGTCGATCATCGGCCAGATTCCCGTTGGCCGGCTTGGTCGGGGCGACGAAATCGCGGACATGGTGGCGTTTTTGGCCGGGGAACGTGCGGGCTATGTCACCGGGTCGACATTGTCGCTGAACGGTGGCCAGTACATGGCCGGCTAAGCTTGTTCGGCGTCCAAAAAGCGCCCCACTCAAAGGGCATCTGCTCAGCTCGATGGTGAGCGAAAGACCGGCGTCAGCGTGCCTGCCCCTCGTCGTCGCGGCGCTCGCTGCGACGATGAGTTTGGCGCATGCCTCGTCGGCCGCCGCCGCCGGTCCGCAGACCCTGCGCGAAGGGCTGTTCGGCGGCAGGGGGACACCGGGTCGCCCCGTGAGCCCGCCGATCGCCCGCTACGTCAGCGAGGATGGTGACGCCTTCATCCTCGATCGCAGCACCACCCGGGTCTATCTGAAGTTCGACGACAGCCCCGAGATCTGGAATCTCCGTCCGCATCCGGCGCCGCGGGGCGACGTGATCTACAAGAATGATC
>JAEXKM010000105.1 GCA_023445705.1 Pseudomonadota bacterium | reverse complement strand
CGCGCTGCTCGCGCGCGGGTTCAATCAGCAAGCGCTTTGGTCGCAAGCTCATAGACGTTCTTCGACAGGCCTTCGGTCCCGGCGATGCGCTCCAGCTCCTTGCGCATCAGCGCGCCGAGTTCGGGCTTGTAGCGCCGCCAGCCGCCCAGGGGCTCGACCAGCCGCGCCGCGGTCATCGGGTTGAACCCGTCCACCGCGAGGATCTGGTCGGCCAGGAAGCGATAGCCGGCGCCGCTCGGATCGTGGAAGCGGGCCGGGTTGAAGTTGGCGAAGGTCGAGACGAGCGCACGCAGGCGATTGGGGTTCTTCTCGTCGAAGGCCGGATGCGCCGTCAGACCCATCACACGGCCCAGCGCGCTTTCGTCGGGATCGCGCGCCTGCAAAGCGAACCACTTGTCGATCACCAGCGGTTCGGACTTCCAGTTCTGGAAGAAGTCGGCCAGGGCGTTCTCATAGAGTTCGCCGCCGATCTGCATCAGGGCCGAAAGGCCGCCCATGGTGTCGGTCATGTTGACCGCGGCGCGATAATGCCCGTCCGCCAGTTCGCCGATCTCGCCGCGCGGATTGGCGGCCAGCAGGTCCAGCGCGGCGTTTCGCAAAGCCCGGCGTCCGGCGCTGGCCGCATCAGGAGAGAACTCCCCTAGTTCCTGAAGGCCGATATGCAGGCGCTTCAGATCCTCGGTCAGGTGCAGCGACAGGCGCAGCCGCAGGGCGTCGCGCGCTTCATGGATCGCGGCGGGATCGGCCGGCTGCATGGCGAGCGCCAGGTCGGACTCGCTGGGCAGGGCCAGCAGCAGCGCCTTGAAGGCGGGATCGGAAGCCTGGTCGTTCAGCGCGCGGCCGAGGGCCTCGGCGTAGCGCTCTTCGCCGACCTCGTCGGGAGCGCCGTTGGCGCGGGCGAGGATGAGGGCGCGGGCCAGTTCCTGGCCGGCCTCCCAACGGTTGAAGAGGTCCGGGTCGCCGGCCAGTTGCACGTAGCGGTCGGAGGGGCGCGCATCGGTGGTCAGCTCGACGGGCGAGGAGAAGCCGCGCAGGGGCGAGATCACCGGAGCCGCGTCCACGCCGGTCAGGGTGACCCTGGCCTTCGCCTGGTCCAACACGATCAGGGTTTCGTCGAGGGCTTTGCCGTCACGCTCGAAAGCCAGGGTGCGGCCCTCGCCATCCAGCAGGCCAAGGGTGAGCGGGATCGGCAGCGGCTGCTTTTCCGGCTGGCCGGGCGTGGCGGGCGTCTCCTGCGAAAGCTCAAGCTCCAGGGTCCGGGCGGCGGCGTCATAGCTGTGCTTGAGTGAGACGCGCGGCGTGCCGGCCTGTTCGTACCAGGCGAAGAAGCTGTCGAAGTCGCGCCCGGTCACCTCGGCGAAGCAGCGGATGAACTCTTCGACGGTGGTGGCGTGGCCATCCCAGCGCTCGAAGTAGAGGTCCATGCCCTTCCGGAACGCCTCGGGCCCGATCAGGGTCTTCAGCATCCGGATCACCTCCGACCCCTTCTCGTAGATCGTCGCGGTGTAGAAGTTGTCGATCTTCAAGTAGCTGGAGGGGCGGACGGGATGGGCCAGCGGGCCCTGGTCCTCGGGGAATTGCCGCGCGCGCAGCGCCTTGACGTCCTTGATCCGCTGGACCGCGTGGCCGCGCATGTCGGCCGAGAAGCTCTGGTCGCGGAAGACGGTCAGGCCCTCCTTCAGGCAAAGCTGGAACCAGTCGCGGCAGGTGATCCGGTCGCCGGTCCAGTTGTGGAAATACTCGTGGGCGACGACGCTCTCGATCCGCTCGTAATCGAGGTCGGTCGCGGTCGCCGGGTCAGCCAGCAGGAGCGAGGAGTTGAAGATGTTCAGCCCCTTGTTCTCCATGGCCCCGAAGTTGAAGTCGCGCACGGCGACGATCATGAAGAGGTCGAGGTCGTACTCGCGGCCGAAGGTGTCCTCGTCCCATTTCATCGAGCGCTTCAGCGCGTCCATGGCGTAGGCGGCCCGGGGCGCCATGCCCGGATCGACAAAGATCCGCAGGTCCACCGTGCGGCCGGTCATGGTCACCAGCTTGTCTTCCAGCACGTCGAGTTCGCCGCCCACCAGCGCGAAGAGGTAGCAGGGCTTGGGGAAGGGATCGTTCCAGACGGCGAAGTGGCGGCCGCCCGGCAGTTCTCCGGCCTCGAGCAGATTGCCGTTGGACAGCAGGTGGCGGAACTTGCGGTCGGCCTCGATCCGGACCGTGAAGCGCGACAGGACGTCGGGGCGGTCGGGATACCAGGTGATCTTGCGGAAGCCCTCAGCCTCGCATTGGGTGCAGAAGCGGCCGCCGGACATATAGAGGCCTTCGAGCGCCTTGTTATTCTCGGGGTCGATCTCGACCTCGGTCTCAAGCACGAAGGCGTCAGGCGCGTTCGGAATGGTCAGGAACTCGGCGTCGATCGCCCGCTCGCTCTCGGCCAGCGCCCGTCCATCGATAGCGACCGAGATCGGCTTCAGGCGCTCGCCGTTCAGGACCAGCGGCTCAGCATGCTCGCCGTTGCGCCTGATCGTCAGCTTCGCCTTCACCCGCGTCGTGTTCGGCGCGAGGTCGAAGTCCAGCCGGACCTCGTCGATCAGGAAGGCGGGCGGGGCGTAGTCGGCGAGCCGGATCGGCTGGGGCGTTTCTGTGCGCATCCGAAGGATGTAGTCCCGCGCAGGCCCGGCGCCAACGGAGGTTCGGTTTACGAATTCGCCGAAGGGAACAGGCGGGCCAACTCGGCCTTCGAATGGATTCCCAGCTTCCGGTAGATCGAGGTCAGTTGATTGCGGATCGTGGCCGGGCTTACGCCCAGCAGCGCCGCGATCTGGCTATTCGACTTTCCGTCGGCGAACATCCGCGCCACGCGCATCTCCGCTCGCGTCAGGCTGTGCTCTTGTCGCTGGCTGACGGCGAGCACATGCCGGGCGTCGCCCCGGGTGAGCATGAAGTTCAGACCTGCGAGCGAAACCTGATCTTCGCCGTGCTTGAGCATGTCCACGATTTTGTCGGGCAGCCTTGGACCGGTCCAGTCGGGCATGGCCTCGCGCACGAGGCTGCGGAACTCGGTATCGGCCGCTTGCAGCAGGCCGTCATCGTCGATCACGGCGTGAAAGCGCTCCAGGAAGGCGCTCGGGCTGCGGCTTTCATGGGTGTGTAGGGCCTGTCGCTGTCGCCAGGCGGCGGCCAGGTGCGGCGCCAGCAGTTGCAGCAGGTCCCGCTCGACGTCCGAAAAGAAGGCCGCAGGATCGGCCCGGAAGAGGAACAGCATCTCCCCCAGGTCGCTCGCAAGGTCGGCGTGTACGATCCCGAGGGCGTGCTCGATGCCCGAAGGAGATGAGAACTCGGTGTAGATCGACGTGCGGTGATAATCCTCCAGCGCCATCACGTCCTCGTTGCGGAACGCCACGCCCGGCCGCGCGATCGCCGCCGCGCGAACGAAGTCGTGGTCCTGCCATTGAGAGGCGTAGGTCAGCAGCATCTCGGGCGTCTGGTTGATGATCGCGACGCTGTGGATGGTGTTGTTCGACGGCACGCCCGAACCCCAGACCCCGGAATCGAACGGGATCACGTCGCGCAGCTCCTGCAACGTGAGTTCTTTGAATGTCTCGAAGCTCAGCCGCAGGACGCCATCGTAGATGCGAGCGATCGGTTCGTTCAGAGCTTCGGCCGAGCCAAAGCGGCCGTCGTCTCCCATCGCCACGCCCCCACACTTTTCGCACCAAATAGAGCATCTGCACTATTGAGCAGATACCGGCGTTCTCGCAACATCGCTTCGAACAGGCAAACAAGACGTCCCGCAGGCGGGTCGCCCATCGCGGGCGCCCCCAGCGTCGACGCCCGGTCGCTATCGGCTGGGCGGCGCCGTCGTGCGGCCGTCTGGGCAAGAGGGCTGATATGAGAACGATAACGGTATTGGCGATGGGCGCTGCGCTGCTGGCCCCATCGGCGGCTGGTGCGACGACGATTGTCTTCAACGACTTCTCGACGACGACCGGCCTGCAACTGAACGGCGGCTCGGCGACGGCCAACGATGGGACGCGCCAGGTGCTGCGGGTCACGTCTTCCCAGTACGACCAGGCGGGCTCGGTGTTCAGCACCAACCCGGTCACCCTGGGCGCGGACGTCAGTTTCTCGACCCGCTTCACCTTCAATTTCAACAATCCGCTAGGCGGCGGCGCCGACGGCATCGTCTTCACGGTGCAGACCAATTCCAGCGACGTCGGGGGCATCGGCGGCGGGATCGGCTACCAGGGGATTCCCAACAGCGTCGGGATTGAGTTCGACAACTGGTACAATGGCGCATTCGGCGATCAGGACGACAATCACGTCGGCATCAATGTCGGCGGCAGCATCACGTCGGTCCTGCAGGCGCCTTCGCCCTTCAGCCTCGACGCGGGCCAGGATCTGACCGCTTGGGTCGACTACAACGGGGCGACGAAGCTTCTCGAAGTGCGGTTCGCCAACAGCAACAACCGTCCTGCCGTGGCGCTGCTTTCTCACACGATCGATCTCGTAGGCGTTCTGGGCACGCCAAACGCCTACGTCGGCTTCACGTCCGGCACCGGCGCGGCGGCGGCGAACCACGACATCGTCAATTGGGAGTTTCGCGACGTCTACGCTCCGATCAGCAGCGGAGTTCCTGAGCCGCAGACCTGGGCGATGATGATCATCGGTTTCGGCGCCGTCGGAGCCTTGGCCCGCCGTCGTCCCGCGGTGCGCCTCCGCTACGCGCGGTAGTCGACAGGAGAGGGAGCGTGTCGGGGGACACGCCCTCTCAATGCAGGGCCGTCGTCGCCGTCACACGGTGATCACCCCACTTCGGCCCTGACGGGAGCGGGACTCGCCGCCGGCGTTTCACGAATGCGCCGGTCGAGCTTGGCGATCTCCTCGGCGATGCGCTGTAACTCGGGCGGCGCATCGCCGGCGCTCTCGTCCACCAGCCGGGCTACGGCGCGCGCCAGGCCCAGGAGCTGCGGGGCGTTGGCGATCAGCCGCGCCTGGTATTCGATCTTCGCCGGCGCACGGTCGTACTCGGCGCCAGGTACGCGCCAGCCGCCCCAGTCAGCCTCGTCCGTCACCACGACCGGATAGGTGCCGGGATGCGGATGGTGGGCGCAGTCCTCTTCGGTCTGCCACTTGTTGCGGGCGCGCATCAGCCGCCAGGCGGCGCTCGCGGCGCTGTTCTCGGCGGACGCGCCGTCAGCCTCGGCGCGCAGTTCCTGGCTCTGGAACTCGCGTCCCAGGCCGACGTCATAGGTCACGCGGACAGGCTCATCGAAGCCCTTGGCCCAGACCGGGATGATCTTCTCGATCACCGCCCATGCGCCGACGCTTTCGACCCAAACTTTCTGATTTCGCTGAAATGCCGCCTTGGCCATCTGCGTCCCCGGACCTCCGCCAGGCGGGCATAAGAGCCTGAATTTCTTGACGCGAGGTCAATCTTTCCTTGCGCCGGCGCCTGCGTATGTTGGCCCCGAGCATCAGCGAAACGGCCGGCGAACGGCGGAATGGGCGGAAATGAACTTCGACTTTTCTGACGACCAGAAATTCCTCAAGGGCGAGGCGCGCAAGTTCCTCGAGGCGAACTGCCCGACCACGCGCGTCCGCAAGGTGCTCGACGATGACAAGGCCGCCTACGACGAAGCGCTCTGGAAGGCGGTCGCTGGCCAGGGCTGGCTCGGCGCGGCCATTCCCGAGGAGCATGGCGGCCTTGGTCTCGGCCACCTCGAGCTTTGCGTGATCGCAGAAGAGCTCGGCCGGGTCGTGGCGCCGATCCCCTTCGCATCGACGGTCTACTTCCTGGCCGAGGCGGTGATGGTCGCGGGCGATGCGGCGCAGAAGGCCGAGCTCCTGCCGAAGATCGCGGCTGGCGAAATCATCGGCGCGGTCGCCACCTCCGAAGGTCCCGGCGTCCTGAGCCCTGGCGTGCTGCAGGCCACCGTCGAGGGCGGCAGGCTCTCTGGCGTCAAAATCCCCGTGACGGACGGCGATATCGCCACCATCGCCCTGGTGCTCGCCAAGGAAAACGGCAAGCCCGGCCTCTTCCTCGCCGATCTCGGCCACGCCAGCGTCAAGCGCGAGGCGCTTGGAACGGTGGACCCGACCCGCGATGCGGCCAAGCTCGTCTTCGACCAGACGCCGGTGACCCGGCTCGGCGCAGCGGGGGAAGGCTTCGCCCTGCTCGAGCAGATCTTCGACCGCGCCGCCGTTCTGCTCGCCTTCGAGCAGGCGGGCGGCGCCGACCGCTGCCTGGAGATGGCCAAGGAGTACGCCCTCGAGCGCTACGCCTTCGGACGCGTCATCGCCTCCTACCAGGCGATCAAGCACAAGCTCGCCGACATGTACGTGAAGAACGAGCTGGCCCGCTCCAACGCCTATTACGGCGCCTGGGCCCTCAACACCGATGCGCCGGAGCTGCCGATCGCGGCAAGCGCCGCCCGGATCGCAGCCAGCGAGGCCTTTTGGTTCGCCTCGAAGGAAAACATCCAGACCCACGGCGGCATCGGCTTCACCTGGGAAATGGACTGCCACCTCTACTACCGGCGCTCGCGCCAGCTTTCGCTCGTGGCCGGTGCGCCCCGGGTCTGGAAGGAACGGCTGGTCAGCCACCTCGAACGCCGCAACGCGCAAGCCGCCTGAAGCGAGAACAAGGCCATGGATTTCAACGACACGCCCGAAGAAGCCGCCTATCGCCAACAGGTCCGCGACTGGCTCGCCGCCAACGCTCCGAAGAAGGCCGAGGGCGCTGATCCCGAAGGCGGCGACAATCTCGGCGCGGCCAAGGCCTGGCAAGCCAAGAAGGCCGCGGCCGGCTACGCTTGCATCACCTGGCCCAAGGAATGGGGCGGGCAGGGCGGCACGCCGGTCCAGAACGTGATCTTCAGCCAGGAAGAGGCGAAGTATCCGACCCCTGGAAATCCCTTCCAGATCGGCCTGGGCATGTGCGTGCCCACGGTCATGACCTTCGCCGACGAAGAGACCAAGAAGCGCTTCGTCGGTCCGGCCATGCGCGGCGAGGAGATCTGGAGCCAGCTGTTCTCCGAGCCGGCCGGCGGCTCCGACGTCGCCGGTTCGCGCACCAAGGCCGAACGTGCGCCCGACGGTTCTGGTGATTGGATCATCAATGGCCAGAAGGTCTGGACCACCGGCGCCCAGTTCTCCGACTACGGCATCGTGATCGTCCGCACCAATCCTGATGTGCCCAAGCACAAGGGGCTCACCATGTTCTGGATCGACATGCGCGATCCGGCGGTCGAGGTGAAGCCGATCCACCAGATGTCGGGCGGCTCTGGCTTCAACGAGGTGTTCTTCACCAATCTGCGGGTCAAGGACAGCCAGCGCCTGGGAGCCGAGGGAGATGGCTGGAAGGTTAGCCTCGTCACCCTGATGAACGAGCGGCTCGCGGTCGGCGGCGCGACCGGCGCGGGCTGGTCGGAGTTCATGGAGGCCGCGCGCCAGACGCCCGGCCTCGATGGCGGCGCCGCCCTCAAGGATCAGGCTCTGCGGGAGAAGCTGGCCGACTGGTACGTCCAGGCCGAGGGGCTCAAGCACACGCGCAACCGCACCATGACCGCTTTGTCGCGGGGCCAGACGCCGGGTCCGGAAAGCTCGATCGGCAAGATCATCTCGGCGGTCCAGATGCAGGAGCTCGCCAACACGGCGGTCGAGATGCTCGATCAGTACGGGATCATCAACGAGGAGGGGCTGGCCCCGCTCAAGGCGGCGTTCCACTGGTCGCTGATGTTCGCGCCCGGCCTTCGCATCGCCGGCGGAACCGACGAGATCCTGCGGAACATTATCGCCGAGCGCGTCCTTGGCCTGCCCGGCGACATCCGCGTGGACAAGGACATCCCGTTCAAGGACCTGCCTACCGGGCGATAGGCGTCCTGCGGCCTCTAGTTCCTCTTCTTGATCGTCATCCCCGGCCGCGTATGCGTGCCGGGGATCCATAAACGTCAACGTCGCCGGCTATCTCAGGCGTGGATGGCCGGGACCTGACCGCCCGGCCATGACGAACCACTGAGAATTTCGTAACTGCGAACGATAGGAGAGCTCAGGCCCTCATCGCCACAGGAGCAGTGGCCGCGCGTCCGGCCACCAGTTCTCCATACATCCGGGTCAGGGCCTCGAAGGTGTTGTCCCAGCGATGCCGCTGTTCGGCCCGGCGCCGGGCGGCGGCCTTGATCGGAGCGAGGTCGCGAGCGAACAGGGCCTCAATGGCCTCGGCCATCCCGGCCGGGTCCACGGTGGTCGCGCGCTGGCCGACCTGCTCGTCGATCATTTCCGAAACCCCGCCGCGAGAGGGCCCCACCACCGGCAGGCCGGCGGCAAGCGCCTCCAGCACCACCAGCCCAAAGGGCTCGTTCTCGTTGGCGTGGACCAGGGCGTCGCAACTGGCGATCACGCCGGCCAGCTTCACTTGGTCGCGCTCGTATCCCATGGGTATGACGCGCGAAGAATAATGCGCATCCTTTCCCGCGCCGACCAGCAGCAGGTGATAGGGCGCGCCGAGGCGTTCGACCGCGCAGATCAGACTTTCGATGTTCTTCTCGCGAGCCGGGCGGCCGGCGAAGACCAGCAGCCGCGCTTCCGGCGGCAAGCCCAACCTGCGCCGCAGCTTCAGCGGATCGGCTCGGCTGGGATGGAAGAGTTCGGTATCGACGCCCAGAGCCTGAACGGTCACGCGCTCGACGCCGCCTTCGGCTAGCCGCTGGGCGATGTGGCGGCTCGGCGCGACGACGCGGTCGAACCGCTGGAAGGTCGCCGCCCAATGCTTCATGGCCGGCGCCTCGGCCCATTCGCCGAAGTGCAACGCCGCCAGCGCCGCCGCGTCGGTGTGGCAAAAGCCGACGACCGGAACGCCCAGAAGCTCACCGGCCTCCAGCGCCGCATGCCCTGGCACGAACATGTCGCCGGCCTCGATGATGTCCGGCTCGAGCATCCGGATCACCGTCTCCCACTTCGTGGTCGAGGCGGGCATGCGGTAGCCGTCACCGAATGGCAGGCGCGCCGCGGCGACCGTGACCACGCCCGGCGCCGATAGACCCGTCGTGGCGCCCGGCACGACCAGCGTGTGGTTGATGTCGGGCCGCCGCTTGGTCAGCCAGTCGCGCTTTTCATGGAGATAGCGTTTCACCCCGCCTGATCGCGGGGCGTACATCATGGTCGTGTCGATTAGGTGGAAACCCATGCGACCTGGAGCGCCAAAATGCGGTGCTTCTGAAGGGTCCAAGCGTATCAGATTCTCTGTGCGCGAGTCGGTGACGTCGAACACCCGCCGCCTCCCTTAGATTACGACGGAGCCCTAACGAACGGGGGCCGGTTTGGTTCGGAGCCGAACCTCGTTCGCTGAAAAAATTAGGCTGCGGCCGGATGTTTTCAATCCCCCTTCGGCGCTGTTTCTTCCGCCGCGCGGGCGAGTTGGACGAATTCGGCGCGCAGGCCGAACGGATCGACGCCTCGGGCGCCCTGGGCCAGATCGATGACTTGTGGCCACCCGAAGCCCGGCTCGATCCTTGGATCGCGCTTCAGGAGTTGGCCGAACCCGGCGACGGCGACCGCCCAGCGGCTCGCCTCCGGCGCCATCTGCAACGAGGGGTACGCGTCCGCCTGACCGATCGGCCGCTGCATCAGGTGCGAAGCGGTCTGGCCAGGAAGTTTGTAGCGCACCTTGAGATAGGCGAGCTCCGACGAGCCGGCCCTTGGCTGCGGCGACGCGCCGTATCGCAGCGGGTCGATGGAGGCCCGCGCGCCCACGGGGGTGATTTCGTAGAGCGCCGTGACCGAGGCCTTCGCCCCAACTTCGCCCGCGTCGACCTGGTCGTTGTTGAAGTCTTCGCGCGCCAGCATCCGGGTCTCGTAGCCGATCAGCCGATACTCGCTCACCTGCGCCGGGTTGAACTCGACCTGGATCTTCACGTCGTTGGCGATGGGAAACAGCGAGCTAGAGAAGTCGTCGCGGAACAGCTTGCGAGCCTCGTTCAGGCTGTCGACATAGGCCGCCGTGCCGTTCCCATTCTGCGCCAGGGTCTGCATGGTCACGTCGTTGTAGTTGCCCCGACCGAAGCCGTAGACCGACAGATAAACCCCGCTCTTGCGCTGGTCGGACACCAGGTCCTTCAACCGGGCAGGGTCGGCGACCCCAACGTTGAAGTCGCCGTCGGTCATCAGGATCACCCGGTTGATGGCCTTCGGATCCAGGTTCTGCTTGGCCAGGTCGTAGGCCAGCGCCAGTCCTTCGCCCCCCGCGGTCGAGCCGCCGGCCCTGAGGGCGCCCAGCGCGCAGCGGACCTTCAGCTTGCTCCGACCATCGGTCGGCGCGAGCACGGCGCCGGCTGACCCCGCATAGGCGACGATGGCGACGCGGTCCTGCGGCCGCAGCTGGTCGACGAGCAGGTTCAGCGCCTTGGTCGCCAGCGGCAGCCGATCTTGCCCCCACATCGAGCCCGAGGTGTCGACGAGGAACACGAGGTTTAACGGCGGCTGAGTTTGCCTAGGTAAGTCATAGCCTTGCAGGCCGATGTGAATGATCTGCCGCTCCTTCGCCCAGGGCGAGGGGAACACCGCTGCATAGGTCGCGAAGGGCTCGTTGCGGCTGGCGGGGCGGCGGTAGCCATAGTCGAAATAGTTGACCAGTTCCTCGACCCGCACCGCATTCGCCGGCGGCCGCGCGCCGTCACTCAGGAAACGCCTGACATTGGCGTAGGAGGCGGTGTCCACATCCACCGAGAAGGTCGAGACCGGCTCTTCGGCGACTTGTTTGATCGGGTTGGCCTGCGCCCCGGGATAGCGCTCGGTGTCGAGCCGCTGTTGGGCTCCCCCGACGATCACGGTCGGGCGCGGCGGCGGCGCGGGCGGCGCGGGGCGCGCCTCCTCCATCCGCTTCGCAACCGGCGGGACGGGCAGGGGCGGAATGTTGGGGACGGGGGCAAAGGGGGCGGCGGGGCGCGCCAGCGACCCCCGGACCGCGATGGAGGACCGGCTGTTCTCGACTGGGACCGGATAACCGAGCGCCTCGCACGCCGCCGGTGTCGGCGTCCCGTCGCGGACGGCTGTCGCGGCCATCGGAGACGGCGGCTCCGAAAGGGCCATCATCCCGGCCAATCCCAGCATTGAAGCGCTACGCGCACCCGACATGGCGAACCTCCGTTCCAACTCCCCTCAAGGTAGAGCTTGGCCCGTGGCGAAATCTCGGCGTTATCGGGGCGTCTCGAAGACAAAAAAGAAGGCCGCGTCGTGCTCCGCGGCCTTCGCTCCGTCGTCGTCGGAGTTCTAGTGTTTCAGCGCGTCGCGCGCGGCGTCCTTCAGATTGCCGACGCCCTTCTGGACCTTGCCGGCGATCTTTTCGCCGGCGCCTTCGGCCTCGAGGCGCTCGTTACCGGTCGCCTTGCCAACGGCCTGCTTGACCGAGCCGGTGGCTTCCTTAGTGGCGCCCTTGACGGTGTCCTTGTGCATCACCTTCTCCTTACGCGGTGTGCAGGGGAGTACGCGTGAGCAACGGTCGTGTTCCGCGCCTCTAGGCTTGGGCCAGCCGATCGAGCAGGCCCTTGAAGGCCACTCGCGCCGCCTCCCGCGCCTTGGCGTCTTCCAGCATCCGCCGGGCGTCATTGTGGCCCAGCACGTAGCTCTTCATCTGGAACACGGCCATGGCGGCCTCGTCTTCGGAAAGCGGCGGCGCCCGCAGGGCCTGCACCTCGCGGTGCAGGGTCCGGCGCCACTGGCGGACCCGCTTCTGAAGCAGGTCGCGCAAGGGGCCGGGCTGATCGTCCAACTCGATGGAGGCCGACATGATCAGGCATCCGCCGGCGGCGTTCTCCACCTCCGACCAGTCGATCCATTTTTCGAAGATGGCCTCCAGGCGCTCGCGCCCTGGCGGAAGGCTTTCGGCCGGCCGCCAGACGAACTCCACGAAGCGGTCGAAGGCCTGGTCGAGCGCGGTCAGCTCCATCTCTTCCTTGGATGCGAAATGCTTGAACAGCCCGCTCTTGGAGAGGCCGACCGCCTCGGCGACGTCGTTCAGGCTGACCGCGCCAAATCCCTTAAGGGCGGCCTGCCGCGCCGTCTCGTCCAGGATCCGGGCGCGCGTGACGTCGCCTTTCCGCAAAGAGTCCTCCCTGGCGCTTGCCAAAAGTGACCGACCGTGCTCTTTTCCACTTAGTGACCGATCGTGCCTTTCTTTTCTTAAGCCTCTGGAGGCGCATATGCAATTCACGGCCATTTCCGCGGCCCTCGCGCTCGGCGTCATGTTCGCCGGCCCCGCCGCCGCTCAGACTTTCAAGGGTTCCGCCAAGCTGGTGACGCCGGTCTCGGCGCCGACTTCCGTCGTGGTCGAAGGCGTGGAGTGGAGCTGCCAGGGCGACACCTGCACCGGCTCGGGCGAGCGCCGCACCAAGCTCGATTCCTTCATGAAGGAGTGCCGCAAGGTTTCGACCGCGCTCGGCCCGCTCGCCGCTTACACCAGCCGCGGTCTTGAGCTCACCGACCGCAATGTCGCCGCCTGCAACCGGCTGGCGGCCGCCAAGCAACCCGACAACCAACTCGCCGCGAAATAACTGGCGGCCAAGCGCCGCCCGCCTAATTCCTGCTCGGGCGGGCGGCGTCTTTTCTGTGATCACGCAGGTTGCGGCCCTACCGCCTCATTGCGCCTTGCGGCTTGCGCGGCTATCTCCGTTCGCGAATTCCCTGATCTTTCCGATAGAGCGAGCGCGGACGCCTCATGGCGCAGCAGTATATTTTCCAGATGCAGGGCCTGACCAAGGCCTATCCCGGCGGCAAGAAGGTGTTCGAGAACATCTGGCTGTCGTTCTACTCCGACGCCAAGATCGGGGTGGTCGGGGTCAACGGCTCGGGTAAATCGACCCTGCTGAAGATCATGGCTGGCCTGGACAAGGAGTTCTCGGGCGAGGCCAAGGCCGCTGACGGCGTCAAGATGGGCTACCTGCAACAGGAGCCTCAGCTCGACGAACAGCTCAACGTCTGGGGCAACGTCATCGCCTGGTGCGAAGAAAAGCAGATCTTCGACCGCTACAACGAGATCGCCGCCAAGCTGGGCGAGGACTACTCCGACGAACTGATGGAGGAGATGACCGCCCTCCAGGAAAAGATCGACGCCGGCGACCTCTGGGACATCGACAGCCGCATCGAAATGGCGATGGACGCCCTGCGCTGCCCGCCCAACGACTGGCCGGTGGACAAGCTGTCCGGCGGTGAGAAGCGTCGCGTGGCGCTGGCCCGCCTGCTGCTGTCCAAGCCGGACATGCTGCTGCTCGACGAACCGACCAACCACCTGGACGCCGAGTCCGTGGCTTGGCTGCAGCACCACCTGGAGAACTTCCCGGGCTGCGTGATCCTCGTCACCCACGACCGCTACTTCCTGGACCAGGTCACGAAGTGGACCCTGGAACTCGACCGCGGCAAGGGCCACCCGCACGAGGGCAACTATTCGAGCTGGCTGGAAGCCAAGACCAAGCGGGTCGTCCAGGAGCAGTCGGAGTCCGAAGCCCGCCAGCGCGCCATGACCCGCGAACTGGAATGGGTCCGTTCGGGCGCCAAGGCTCGCCAGGCCAAGTCCAAGGCCCGTCTGGCCGCCTACGAACGCATGGTTTCCGAGCAGGAGAACTCGCGTCAGGCCCAGACCTTCGCGACCATCCAGATCCCGCCGGGCCCGCGCCTGGGCAATGTGGTGCTTGAGGCCGACAATCTCTCGAAGTCGTACGGCGACAAGGTCCTGTTCGAGAACCTGTCCTTCAAGCTGCCGCCGAACGGCATCGTCGGCGTCATCGGCCCGAACGGCGCCGGCAAGTCGACCCTGTTCCGGATCATC
Organism: Pseudomonadota bacterium; assembly: GCA_023445705.1. Lineage (GTDB taxonomy): Bacteria > Pseudomonadota > Alphaproteobacteria > Caulobacterales > Caulobacteraceae > Phenylobacterium. The sequence goes on along the minus strand of JAEXKM010000105.1, from coordinate 16,443 downwards.
ACCGGCCAGGAGCAGCCGGATGGTGGCTCCTTCCGCCTCGGCGAGACGGTGAAGCTCTCCTACGTCGACCAGAGCCGCGACGCCCTCGATCCCAACAAGACCATTTGGCAGGAGGTCTCCCAGGGCCTCGACATCCTCACGGTCGGCAAGCGCGAGATCAACACGCGTTCCTATGTGGGCTCGTTCAACTTCAAGGGCGGCGACCAGCAGAAGAAGGTCGGCCTGCTCTCCGGCGGTGAGCGCAACCGCGTCCACCTCGCCAAGACGCTGACCACCGGCGGCAACGTCATCCTGCTCGACGAACCGACCAACGACCTGGACATCGAGACCCTGCAGAACCTCGAAGAGGCGCTGGAGGAGTTCGCCGGCTGCGCCGTGGTTATCTCCCACGACCGCTGGTTCCTCGACCGCCTGGCCACCCACATCCTGGCCTTCGAAGGCGACAGCCACGTCGAATGGTTCGAGGGCAACTTCGAAGCCTACGAAGAAGACAAGAAGCGCCGCCTTGGCACCGACAGCCTGATCCCGCACCGGATCAAGTTCCAGAAGTTCGGCCGCTAGCTTCAGGCAGAGCTGGAACCGGCGCCTCGTGCGCCGGTTCTCCCGCCGTATCCGAAAGAGGAGAACGGCGATGGCGAATGGCAAGCTGGACGGCCGCAAGGTCGCAGTCCTGGCGACAGACGGCTTCGAACAGGTCGAACTGACCAAGCCGGTCGAAGCGCTCAGGGCCGAGGGCGCCGAGGTCGAGATCGTGGCGCCCAAGAGCGGCCAGATCCAGGGCTTCAACCACCACGACAAGGGCCAGCAGGTCACCGTCGACCGCGAGCTCTCGCAGGCTGACGCGGCCAGCTACGACGCCATCGTCCTGCCGGGCGGCGTGATCAATCCGGACGCGCTGCGGCTGGAACCCAAGGCCATCGACTTCATCCGGTCCTTCGCCCAGGCCGGCAAGCCGATCGCCGCGATCTGTCACGGCCCCTGGACGCTCATCAACGCCGACGCCGTTGACGGTAAGCGCATGACCTCCTGGCCCTCGCTGGAGGCCGATCTGAAGAACGCCGGCGCGGACTGGGTCGATCAGGAGGTCGTCGTGGACCAAGGCCTCGTCACCTCACGCAAACCCGACGACCTTCCCGCCTTCTGCGCCAAGATGGTCGAGGAGTTCGCCGAGGGCGTTCACTAGGCCGGTTGACCGGCCGAGCTCGGCTTGCCGATCACCACGCCGGTCATGCTGATCGCCCCCAGGTCGATGGCGTCGTTGAAGAAGGCGACATCGTCGTCCTGCCGCTGGGCGCCCAGCACGTAGAGCAGCGGCAGATAGTGCTCGTCCGTCGGAATGGAGAGCTGGGCGTCCTCGCCCAGGCTCATCCAGTCGATCAGCGGGGCGTGGTCCCCAGCCACGATCAGCGCCTTCACCGTCTCGTTGAACCGGTCGGCCCAGTCCAGGGGCTCGGCGCTCTGGGCGCGGATCGCCAGGCGCAGATTGTGCACCCAGTCGCCTGAGCCGACGATCAGCACGCCTTCGTCGCGCAGCTCCGCCAGCTTGCGGCCAAGCTCGTAGTGGAAAGCCGGGGGCTGGCGCAGGTCGATGGCCAGTTGCAGCACCGGGACCTCGGCCTGCGGGAACATGTGCATCAGCACCGACCATGTCCCGTGATCCAGGCCCCAGTCGTGGTCATGCCGGACGGGCAGGGGCGCCAGCAGGTCGCTCACCCGCTCGACCAGCCACGGATCGCCCGGCGCCGGGTATTGGATGTCGTAGAGCGGTTTCGGGAAGCCGTAGAAGTCGTGGATCGTCCGCGGCTGGCTCATCGCCGTGATCGCGGTCTCCTCGACGTACCAATGGGCCGAGACGCAGAGGATCGCCTTGGGCCGCGACAGCGCCGCTCCAAGCGCCCGCCATGTCTCTGCATAGTCGCCGCCCAGGGCGTTCATCGGACTGCCGTGACCGACGAAGATCGCCGGCATGTGGGGGACAAGTTCGCTCATGTCCCATCAGATCGTGAGAGCGCCGCCGTTCGTCAACGGTGGGCTCAGGCCTCCGCTTGCCCCGCCAGCCGCAGACGCGCGGGTTCCAGCACGACGATCCGGCCGTACCGGAGCTCGATCGCGCCGGACGCTTCCAGCGACTTCAGCGCCTTGTTGGCGGTCTGGCGCGAGACGCCGACCATCGCCGCCAGGTCGTCCTGCCGCATCTGGACCTCCTCACCGCCAGAAGCGTGCGCCAGCCCGGCCAGGGTCCGCGCCAGCCTGACGCCGATTGGCTGGGCGATGATCCGGCCCAGCGCGCCCAGCGTCGCCCGTTGGCGCGAGCAGATCAGCGCCCCGAGGTCGCGGTAGAGCAGGGGATGGTCGGCGGCGATCTGCTCGATAGCGGCCAGGGTGACGTGCAGCAGCCGCGCCGGCTTGACCACCACGGCATCGTGCGGCCGGGGCCCGCCGTCGATCACAGACAGTTCGCCGAACCACGCGCCCGGCCCCAGGATCAGAGCCAGGGATTCCACGCCCAGGGCCGGATAGGAGACCAGCCGCACCTCGCCCTCGCGCACGCACCAGAGCCCGTCGGGAGGATCGCCCAGGTCATAGACCCGCGTCCCGGGCGCCGCCCGCCGCTCGTGGCCACGCGCGATCAGCGCCTCGCGGCGCTCGGGCGCCAGGGCTGTGAACCAGGGATCGGTATGGGCGCCGGGCATGGCTCCCAAATTCGTCGTTCGCGTCCAATTGTCAAATTGGCGACAATTGTCGCCTGCGTGCGGTGTCAGACTGCGGCCACACGACAGGGAAACAGACCATGACCGCGATGGCCATCGACACTCACGCACCAAGCATTCGGGACCAGGTGTCCGAGGAGGAATGGGCCCTGCGCGTCGACCTGGCCGCCGCCTATCGCCTGGTGGCCTATTACCGTTGGGACGACCTGATCTTCACCCACCTCTCGGCCCGGGTTCCGGGGCCCGACCACCACTTCCTGATCAACCCCTACACCCACATGTTCGACGAGATCACCGCCTCCTCGCTGGTGAAGATCGACGTCGAGGGCAATCGGGTGATGGAGGCCCGTCAGCCGGTGAACAAGGCCGGTTTCGTGATCCACTCGGCGATCCACATGGGCCGCGATGACGCCCACGCCGTCCTGCACCTGCACACGCCCCACGGTCAGGCGGTTTCGGCGATGGAAGAGGGCCTGCTGCCCCACACCCAGACAGCGATGATCGCACGCCACGACGTCGCCTATCACGACTTCGAAGGCATCGCGACGGACCTGGATGAGCGTGAGCGCCTGGTCCGCGATCTCGGAACCAAGAACGCGATGATCCTTCGCAATCATGGCACCCTGACCGTGGGCGAGAGCGTCCCCCAGGCCTTCCTGCGGATGTACTATCTCGAGCGGGCCTGCGAGGCGCAGGTGATGATGCTGACCGCCGGCCGCGACCGCCTCTACAACCCGCCGCAGGGCGTCGAGGAGAAGGTCGAGCACCAGACGGCTGCTCCGGGCATGAAGCGCCTGGCCGAAGGCCTCGCCTGGCCGGCCCTGCTGCGCAAGCTCGATCGGATCGATCCCAGCTTCCGCGACTAGCAGCGTTCCGTACGGGCGGCCTGGCCGCCCCTTCCGTCTATGCGGCGAGTAACTCGCGGACGTCGTGAAGATCGCGGACGACCAGCACACACAGTGCGCTGATGTCCTCGGTCGCCTCCATCAGGTCGGGCGCCATGACCGTCATCATGCCTGCGGCCGCAGCCGAGCGGACGCCGATGTGGGAGTCTTCGAGGGCGAGGCACAACCGAGGTTCGACGGCCAGCCGCTCGGCGGCCGTTAGAAAGGGATCGGGCGCAGGTTTGCCCGTCTGGTAGTCGCCGCGGCAGACCAATGCGTCGAAGCGACCGGTTAGCCCGTGCGCCGTCAGATGACGCTCGACGCTCGCGCGCGACGACGATGTGGCGATGGCGCGCGGCAGGCGCGCTTGGTCCAGGAAGTCCAGCAGCTCAGGAACCCCCGGCTTCATCGCCGGCCTGTTCTCGGCGATCAGCCAGAAGTGGCGTCTCCAATTCGCGTGGAAATCGCCGAACAGGAAGTCGGGGCCGAAGTGCGCCGCGAACAGATCCCCGCATTGCGATCGCCGCACGCCGATCGACTTCCTGAACACCTCATCCGGAATCTCGTGTCCGTTTTCGGCGGCGGCCGACAGCAGCGCCTCCTGCCAGAGGGCTTCGGTGTCGAACAACAGCCCGTCCATGTCGAAGATCACGGCGCTGGGCCGATGCGGCAACGTCATGCTGAGCCTCCTGTTTGGAAGCGGTCGAGCTTTGCACGCGTCTGGAGGGCAGGCAAACTCGGATGCCGAGGTTATGCCGATGGCCGAAAGCTGCTGCTGCCAACCCGCTGTCAGCAGCCCCGCGATAGGTTCGCGCAATCAACTGGAGCCGACCATGTCCGATCTTGTTTTCTACACCAACCCCATGTCGCGCGGTCGCATCATCCGCTGGATGCTCGAAGAGGTCGGCCAGCCCTATGAAACCAGGATCCTGCGCTGGGAGACCGGCGATGCGAAGTCGGCCGACTATCTAGCTGTCAATCCCATGGGCAAGGTGCCCGCCATCGTCCATGACGGCGTGGTCGTCACTGAATGCGCCGCCATCTGCGCGTACCTCGCCGACGTGTTCCCGGACGCCGGCCTCGCTCCGCCTGCGCATAGCACGCTGCGCGGTCCCTATTATCGCTGGCTGTTTTTCGGGGCTGGCCCGATCGAGCAGGCCGTGGGCGCCAAGGCGGTGAACATGGAACCGACGATCGATCAGCGCAGGATGCTGGGCTTCGGTTGCCTGGAAGATGTCCTCGGCGCCGTTGAAAGTGCGGTCAAGGACCGGGCCTATCTCGTGGGCGACAGCTTCACGGCCGCCGACCTCTACCTCGCCTCCCACCTGTCCTGGGGGATGAATTTTGGCACGATCGAAAAGCGCCCGGCGTTCGAGGCCTATGCCGAGCGCCACCTCCAGCGCCCCGCAGCCAAACGCGCCGATGAGATCGATGACGCGCTTATCGCCGAGGCGCAGTCCGCGTCCTGAACAACGGCAGGCGCCGCCTGCTAGCCGATGGTCTCTTTCTCTCTCGGCGCAGAAACCCGTTGCGGCTTGGCCTGGGCTTTGGGTTTCGGCAGCAGGCGGAAACGGGTCTGGCACCAGGCGAAGTCGACGCCGACATCCAGCAGGGCGTCCGAACGTCCGCACGGGCAGGCGTAGTCCATGACCGCAAAGACGCGGTAGGTCTCACCGGCCTGCAGAGGCACCGGTCTGCCCGTGACATGGTTGGGGGCGGCGTTGACGCAAAGTACCAGATCGCCAGGGCCGACAGCGTCGCTCATAGCTCTCATCCACTACCCTGGCCGAAGACTAGACCTCCTTCGACCAGGGGCAAGGATTGGTTTGCGCGGCGGGTGAGGCGCTCCCTATTGCCGCGCCAAGGCCGCCTTCAGGTAGGCCTTGATGGCTTCCTCCTTGTCTTCAAGCGGCTCGCCGGTGATGTCCACCAGCGCCTTGTGGATCGTGCCGTTGAAGCGGAACGGCGGCGCGTACTCATCGCCAAGCATGACGGGAGAGCCGTTGTCGCAGCCCAGGGCGACGCCGGCGCCCAGGCCCAGCGCCAGCGGGATGGTGACCGGCAGATCGCCCGAACCGACTTCATCCCCGTCGACGAACAGCTTGATCGCCGCGGGCGTCCCCTTGCCCTTGGCGACGTCGGCCTTGCCGGTTGGGGTGAACTCCATGCTCAGCACGTGCTCTCCCGACGGGACGGCCTTGCTGGACTGGATCTTGAACCGCTGGTCGGCGACGTAGTTGTACCCGTAGGTCAGCCTTCCATCCTTCAGGTAGAGAAGGAAGCCGCCATCGTTGCCGCCCATGGTGAAAAGGGCGCCTTCGGCCCCGCTCTCAGGGATGGTGGCGTGCACTGAAACCGAATGCGCGACATTCAGCACCCGCGGCGCGGCGTTGCTCGGAACGACCTGCGTGCCCGGGTAATAGACATATTTGGTGCGCCCGACCGCGATCTGGGGCCGAGGTTCCCCAAGGCGTAGCGTGCCGCGGCTGTCGATGGGCAGGACGTTGTATTTCCCCGCCTCGGCGTACCACATGCCGATCATCTCGATCAGCCGGGCGCGCTCGGTCTTGGCCAGGTCATGGGTCTCGGCTGGATCGGCCTTCAGGTCGTAGAGCTCCCACCCCTCGGCGTCGAGGCGTGTCAGTTCCTCATGGTCGAGGGGCGCGCCAAAGGTTCGTCCGGACTCCGTGAACGAAGTTCCCGGCCAGGGACAAACAGCTCGCCAGCCGTCGTGATAGAGCGACCGGTGTCCGAACATCTCGAAGTACTGGGTCGTGTGGAGGGCCTCGGCGGTGCTGTCGTCGAAGCAGGATTTCAGGCTGAAGCCCTGGATGGGCGACTGGGTCACCCCGCGGATCTGCGTCGGAGGTTCGACGCCAAGGCAGTCCAGCACGGTCGGGACCATATCGATGCCGTGGGCGAACTGGGTGCGGACTTCGCCGCGAGCCTTGATGCCCTTGGGCCAGCAGACCAGGAACGGATCCGAGACGCCGCCGCGATAAGTCTCGCGCTTCCATCGCCGGAACGGGGTGTTTCCGGCATGCGTCCAGCCCCAGGGATAGTGATTGAAGTACTTCGGCCCGCCGATGTCGTCGATCGCGGCCAGGTTCTGCTCGAGGTTGTCGGGCACGTTGTTAAAGAACTTGTTTTCGTTGACCGAACCCGTAGGACCGCCTTCGGAGCTCGCGCCGTTGTCGGACACCAGCATGATCAGGGTGTTCTCGTACTCGCCGATTTCCTTCAGGAAAGCGATCAGCTCTCCGATGTAGTGATCGGTGTGCTCGAGGAAGCCGGCGAAGACCTCCATCATGCGCGCATAGAGCCTGCGCTCGCCGTCCGAGAGCCCATTCCAATCCTGAACGTCGGGGTCGTGGCGGGAGAGGGTAGTATGCTCGGGAATGACCCCGAGCTCCTTCTGGCGTGCGAACACCTTCTCGCGATAGGCGTCCCAACCGCCGTCGAACTGCCCTTTATATCGGTCCGCCCATTCCTGGGGGACATGGTGCGGCGCGTGTTGCGCGCCCGTGCAGAAGTACATGAAGAACGGCTTGTCCGGCGCGACCTGCTTGGCGTCGGCGATCATCGCCCTCGCTTTCTCCACGAGATCGACCGTGAGGTGGTAGCCTTCCTCCGGCGTCTTCTCCGGCTCGACCTGCGTATTGTCGCGGACCAGCTCTGGGTAATACTGGTGCGTATCTCCACCCAGGAACCCGTAGAACCGCTCGAAGCCCCGCCCGAGCGGCCAGCGATCGTATGGCCCCGCGGCCGAGGTCTGCTCCGCCGGCGTCAGGTGCCATTTGCCGAGCGCGTAGGTGTTGTAGCCCTGCTGCAGCAGGATTTCCGAAAGGAAGCCGTTCTCGAAGGGGATGATGCCGTTGGACCCGGGAAAGCCCGTCGAGCCTTCCGTGATGCAGGCCATGCCGTTGGAGTGATGGTTCCGGCCCGTGACGAAGCAGGTCCGCGACGGAGAGCACAGCGCCGTCGTATGCATGTTGTTGAACAGCAGGCCATCGGCCGCCAGCGCGTCGATGTTCGGCGTCCGGATGGGGCTGCCATAGCAACCGAGATGGCCGAAGCCCGTATCGTCAAGAACGATGAAGAGCACGTTGGGCGCTCCCGTCCGCGCGCGTTTGGGCGCCGGCCAGGCGGGGCTCGACACGTCGAAGGTGCGGCCGATCACGCCGGAGAAGGCTTGCCCGGGCGGATATTCCTTGAGGGCCATCGTTCTGTTTCCTTGGGCGGGTGAGGGGACGATCAGTGGGGTGCGCCCCCGCGAGTATGACCATCAGCAGGAACCCTGAGCGTGCTCTCCAAGCGGCCCGACGCAGTGGTGTCGTCCGTGCCGCGTGGAGGGAGGGAGCCTCGCCGCTGACGCCGTGGTATATGGAGAAAAGAGCCGAAGCGCTCAGCTTGACATAAAGACATAAAGATATCTTTATGTGCCCATGACTCTCTCCACGAGCCAGGCGGTCGAGATCTTGCGCGCGGCGGGCGAGCCCACCCGCTTGCGTATTCTTGGCCTGCTGTCGCGTGAAGAGCTTGCGGTGCTGGAGCTTTGCCGGGTCCTGGATCAGAGCCAGCCGCGCGTCTCCCGCCATCTGAAGCTGCTGGCCGAGGCTGGCCTCGTGGAACGCTTTCCCGACGGGGCGTGGGTATTCTACCGGCTCGTCACGGCCGGAGAGGCGCGCCATCTCGCTGATGAAGTCCTGGGCCTCATCGATCCCGCCGATCCGGTCTTCGCCCGTGACGCCGAGCGCCTGCAGGCGGTGCGGGGCGAGCGTTCGGCCGAGGCTGGCGAGTATTTCGCGCGCAACGCCGCGCGCTGGGACGAAATCCGCTCGCTCTATGTCTCCGAGACCGCCGTGGAGGCGGCCATCCTGGAGGCGGCTGGAACCGGGCCTTTCAAGAAGCTGGTCGATCTGGGTTCGGGCACCGGGCGGATGCTGACCTTGCTGGGTCCCTATGCGGACGCCGCGGTCGGTCTCGATCTTTCACAGCAGATGCTGAACATCGCGCGCAATCATGTGGCCGAGGCCGGCCTGGATCGCTGCGAGCTGCGCCACGGCGACATCTTCGGCACCCGGTTGCCGGACCAGAGCGCCGACCTGGTGGTCGTCCATCAGGTGCTGCACTACCTCGCAGACCCGGCCGCCGCGGTGCGCGAAGCGGCCCGTCTGGTGGCCCAAGGCGGCCGCCTGCTGATCGTCGATTTCGCGCCGCATGCCCTTGAGTTCCTGCGCGAACAACACCAGCACCGCCGCCTCGGCTTCTCTGAATCCGAGATGGCGCGGTGGCTGGGCGAGGCTGGCCTCTCGGAGGTCCGCGCCGCCGCCCTTCCGCCCGTCCGTGAGGAGGGGCTGACCGTGAAGATCTGGGTCGCCGAACGCGCCCGCATGCCGCAAAGGAGCGCCGCATGAGCCCCCACGAAACCGCGCTGGGACCGATCGCCCGGGCCGGGGCCGGGCTCGCCAAGCGCCCCTCGATCTCCTTCGAGTTCTCGCCGCCGAAAGGGCCCAAGAGCGAGGAGAGTCTCTGGGAGGCGATCCGCCGTCTCGAGCCGCTGAACCCCGCCTTCGTGTCCGTCACCTACGGCGCCGGCGGCTCGACCCGCGACCGCACGCACCGGACCGTCGTCAGGATGCTGCAGGAAACCAGTCTGAAACCTGCCGCTCATCTCACCTGCGTGGAAGCTTCGCGCGCCGAGGTGGACGAGGTGATCCAGGCCTATTGGGACGCCGGCATCCGGCACATCGTGGCGCTTCGCGGTGACCCGCCGGGCTCCCTCGGCGGAGCCTATGTTCCCCGCGCCGACGGCTACCAGAACGCCACGGAGTTGACCGCCGGCATCCGCGCGATCGCGCCCTTCGAGGTCAGCGTCGGCGTCTATCCGCAGATCCATCCGGAGAGCCCGTCGATCGATCACGACATCGACGTGCTGAAGGCCAAGGTCGACGCCGGCGCAACCCGCGCGATCACGAATTTCTTTTTTGATATAGATGGTTACCTGCGTTTCATTGAGCGCATCCGTAAGGCGGGCGTAACCATCCCGATCGTCCCCGGCATCATGCCGGTCAGCAGCGTCGAGGGCCTCAGCAACATGGCCCAGCGCATCGGCGTCACCATTCCCGACTGGCTGACCAACCTCTTCGACGGGCTCGACAGCGACCCGGAGACCCGCAAGCTGATCGCCGCCTCGGTGGCGACCGAGATGTGCGTGCGCCTGGCCGAGGAGGGCTATTCCGACTTCCACTTCTACACCCTCAACCGGGCCGACCTCGTCTACGCGATCTGCCGGGTGCTAGGCGTTCGCGAGAACGGCGCCCCGCCAGCCGTCGAGGCCGCGGCGTGAAGCGCTTCGCTGTCGCCGCTGGCCTTCTCTTCTGCGCCTCGGCCGCGCAGGCGCAATCGCCTGCGTCCTGGACCCGGCCGACCGAGCCGTTCCGGATCGCCGATAACCTCTATTACGTAGGCACGGAGGGCCTTTCGGTCTTCCTGGTCACGACGCCGCAGGGCCACATCCTGATCGACGGCGCCATGCCCACCAGCGCCAAGCCGATCGAGGCCAGCATCGCCAAGCTGGGCTTCAAGCTCTCGGACGTGAAGGTGCTGCTGAACACCCACGCCCACTTCGACCACGCCGGCGGCCTGGCCGAGCTCAAGAAGGAGACCGGCGCGCAGCTTGCGGCGATGGGCGCCGACCAGCCGGCTCTGGAGAGCGGCAAGTACATCGGCTCCGAAGATGTGAAGGCGTTCGACTTCGCGCCGGTGAAGGTCGACCGCGTGCTGGCTGACGGCGACACGATCACCCTGGGCGGAGAGACCCTGACCGCCCATCTCACCCCGGGACACACCGCCGGCTGCACGACCTGGACCTTTCCCGTGACGATCGAGGGGAAGCGTCACGAGGCGGTGCTCTATTGCAGCACCTCGGTCGCGGCGAACCGGCTTGTCTCCAAGGCCAAGGGCCCGCAGTACCCGGGCATCGTCGCCGACTACGAAAAGACCTTCGCCAAGCTGGGCGTTCTGAAGGCTGACGTCTTCCTGGCCCCGCACGCCGAGCAGTTCGGTTTGGCCGAAAAGCGCGCCAAGCTGGCGGCCGGCGGACCGAACCCCTTTATAGACCCAGGCGCGCTGCAAAAGACCGTGGCCGCCAGCGAGGCAGCCTTCCGCCAGGACCTCGCCAAGCAACAGGAAGCCGCGAAATGACCCGCCAGGAACGCATCGCCGCGCTCAAGGCCATCGCCAAGGAGCGCGTGCTCATTCTCGACGGCTCCTGGGGCGTGATGATCCAGAAGCGCGGCCTCGCCGAAGCCGATTATCGCGGCGACCGCTTCGCGCACCACAATCTGGAGCTCAAGGGCAACAACGACCTGCTCTGCATCACCCGGCCGGACATCATCGCCGACCTGCATGATCAGTATTACGCGGCCGGCGCCGATATCTCCGAGACCAACACCTTCTCGGCTACGACCATCGCCCAGGCTGAGTACGAATGCGGCGAGGCGGTCTACGACATCAACTTCCAGGGCGCGAAGATCGCTCGCGAGATCGCCGACGCCTGGGCCGCCAAGGAGCCTCACAAGCCGCGCTTCGTGGCCGGATCGGTCGGCCCGCTGAACAAGATGCTCTCCATGTCCTCGGACGTGAACGATCCGGGCGCCCGCCTGGTGACGTTCGAGGAGGTCTACCAAGCCTATCGTGAGCAGATGATCGCCCTGCACGACGGCGGCGTGGACCTCTATCTGATCGAAACCATCACAGACACGCTGAACTGCAAGGCGGCGATCAAGTCGATCCTCGATCTCGAGGACGAGGGCTATGAGCCGCTGCCGATCTGGATTTCGGGGACCATCACCGACCGTTCGGGCCGCACGCTTTCGGGCCAGACGGTCGAGGCGTTCTGGAATTCGGTGAAGCACGCTAAGCCGTTCGCGGTCGGCCTGAACTGCGCCCTGGGCGCGGACCTGATGCGGCCGCACATCGCCGAACTGGCGCGGGTCGCCGACACCCTGGTCTCGGCCTATCCGAACGCGGGCCTGCCCAACGCCATGGGCGAGTATGATGAGCAACCGCATCAGACCGGCCATCAACTGCACGAGTGGGCCGAGCAGGGGCTGGTGAACATCCTCGGTGGCTGCTGCGGCACGACGCCCGACCACATCCGGCACGTGGCCGAGGCGGTGGCCGGCGTGCGGCCGCGTCCCGTGCCCGAGCGTCCGAAGGCCATGCGGCTGGCCGGGCTCGAGCCTTTCGAACTGGCCTGAAGGCGCCTGTCGGCGATAAGCGCAGTCCCATGAAGCCTACGATCCTATTTGGCGGAACCAATCGCGAGCGCTTGGTGGCGGTCGCGAGTGCGCAGGCCGTCTCCGCGGCCCTGCCTGAAGCCGATCTCTGGTTCTGGTCCTCTGATGGCCAGGTCCAGGCGACGGACGGCGCGACGCTCGCCGCTCACCAGCGCCCGTTCGAACTCGACTTCCGGGCGACCGGCGAGGTGATCGGCTCCATCGAGGCGGCGCTCGATCGCGCCAAGGCCGAGGATCGTGTGCTCGTGCTGTCGCTGCACGGCGGCGCGGCGGAAAACGGCGAGCTGGCCGCGCTGTGCGAGGCGCGGGGCGTCGCCTTCACCGGTTCGGGCGCGACCGCCAGCCGGCTGGCCTTCGACAAGGCCGCGACCAAGGCTAAGGTCGCCGAGCGGGGCGTCAGCGTTCCCGGCCAAGTCCAGGTGGAAAGCGCCGCACTCGGCCTGACCCAATACGGCAAGCTCGTCGCCAAGCCGGTCGCCGAAGGGTCGAGCTACGGCCTGATGTTCATCAGCACCGCGGCGGATCTCGCGGCGCTGGCGGAGGCCGCAACCCGCGAGGCCTATCTCGTCGAACCCTTCGTCGCCGGCGTCGAAGCCACCTGCGGCGTGCTCCAGGGCGATGACGGCGAACTGGTCGCGCTTCCGCCGATCGAGATCGTGCCCGCCGACGGCGCCTTCGACTATGCGAGCAAGTACCTGGCCGCCGGCACTCAGGAGATCTGCCCCGCGCGCTTCGGCGACGAGGTGAACGCCGCGCTGCAGGAGGCCGCGCTGAAGGCGCACCGCGCTGTCGGCGCTCTCGGCTATTCCCGCTCGGACTTCATCGTCACCGATGCGGGCGTGATCTTCCTTGAGATCAACACCCTGCCTGGCCTGACCAAGGCTTCCCTCTATCCCAAGGCGCTGGCCACCTACGGGGTGAACTTCGCCGACTTCCTGCACGGGCAGATCGCGCTCGCCGAGGCGCGCGCCGCGGAGACCCCATGAGACCTGTCTTCATCAACGTCGGTGAGCGGACTAACGTCACCGGCTCGGCCAAGTTCAAGAAGCTGATCATCGAGGGCGACTATCCCGCCGCCCTGTCGGTTGCGCGTCAGCAGGTCGAGGCCGGCGCCCAGGTCATCGACGTCAACATGGACGAGGGCCTGCTCGACTCCGTCGTCGCCATGCGGACCTTCCTGAACCTGTTGGCGGCCGAGCCGGACATCGCCCGCGTGCCGGTGATGGTGGACTCCTCGAAGTGGGAGGTCATCGAAGCTGGTCTGCGCTGCGTGCAAGGCAAGTGCATCGTCAATTCGATCTCCCTCAAGGAGGGCGAGGAGAAGTTCATCCAGCAGGCCAAGGCCTGCCTGCGCTATGGCGCCGCTGTCGTGGTCATGGCCTTCGACGAGGTGGGTCAGGCCGATACCGCCGACCGCAAGTACGAGATCTGCGAGCGCGCCTATCGGGTTCTGGTCGACAAGGTCGGCTTCCCGCCCGAGGACATCATCTTCGACCCGAACATCTTCGCCGTGGCGACTGGGATCGAGGAGCACGACAACTACGCGGTGGACTTCATCGAGGGCACGCGGCGGATCAAGCAGAACCTGCCTTATGCACGAGTGTCGGGCGGCGTTTCCAACGTCTCTTTCAGCTTCCGGGGCAACGAGCCCGTTCGCCGGGCCATCCACTCGGTGTTCCTGTACCACGCCATCGCTGCAGGGATGGACATGGGCATCGTCAACGCCGGCGACCTGCCGGTCTATGATGACATCGACCCTGAACTGCGCGAGGCCGTCGAGGACGTGATCCTCAACCGGCCCCAGCGCACGAACGTCTCCAACACCGAGCGCCTTGTCGATCTCGCGCCCAAGTACAAGGGCCAGAAGGGCGAGGCGAAGGTCGTCGACTTGGCATGGCGCCAGGCCAGCGTCGCCTCGCGGCTGTCGCACGCTCTGGTCCACGGGATCACCGACTATATCGACGCCGACACCGAAGAGGCCCGGCTTGCCGCCGAGCGTCCGCTGCACGTCATCGAAGGCCCGCTGATGGACGGCATGAACGTCGTCGGCGACCTGTTCGGCTCCGGGAAGATGTTCCTGCCCCAGGTCGTGAAGTCGGCGCGGGTCATGAAGCAGGCCGTCGCCTACCTGATGCCCTTCATGGAGGCCGAGAAGGAAGGCAAGCCGCGCGAGGCCGCCGGCAAGATTCTGATGGCGACCGTCAAGGGCGACGTTCACGACATCGGCAAGAACATCGTCGGCGTGGTCCTGCAGTGTAATAACTACGAGGTCATCGACCTGGGCGTTATGGTCCCGGCCGACCGCATCCTCGATGCGGCCAAGGAGCACGACGTCGACATCGTCGGCCTGTCGGGCCTGATCACCCCCAGCCTGGACGAGATGGTCTATGTGGCCGGCGAGATGGAGCGCCGCGGCTTCGACATCCCGCTGCTGATCGGCGGCGCCACGACCTCCAAGACTCATACCGCCGTGAAGATCGAACCGGCCTACAAGGCCGGCTCCACCACCTATGTCCTCGACGCCAGCCGCGCGGTCGGCGTGGTCTCCAATCTGCTCTCGCCGACGGAAAAGGGCAGGGTGCAGGAGGCGACGCGGGCCGAGTACGTGAAGGTTCGCGAGCAATACGCCAGGGGTCTGGGCAATCGCGCCCGGGCCAGCCTCGCCGAGGCTCGCGAAAACGCCCTCCGGCCGGATTTCAGCGGTTACCAGCCGCCCAAGCCCAGCTTCATCGGGACCCGCAGTTTCGCCGCCTACGACCTGGCCGAGCTCGCCCGTCATATCGACTGGTCGCCGTTCTTCGCCTCCTGGGAGCTGGTCGGCCGCTTCCCGCAGATCCTTGAGGATGATGTGGTCGGCGTGGCTGCCAGCGATCTCTATCGCGACGCGACCGCCATGCTCGACAAGATCATCGCCGAGAAGTGGTTCGAGGCGCGCGGCGTCGTGGGCTTCTGGCCGGCCGCGGCGGACGGCGACGACGTTGTGCTCTACACCGATGAGAGCCGTACGACCGAGCTGACCCGCCTGCACAGCCTTCGTCAGCAGATGCCGAAGGACAAGAGCCGCGAAGACGGCGGCCGGGCCAACGTCGCCCTGGCCGACTTCATCGCCCCTGTCGGCGGCCCGGCGGACTGGATCGGCGGCTTCGCCGTTACGGCAGGCCATGGGGAGCTGGAGGTCGCCAAGCGCTTCAAGGAAGCCGGCGATGACTATTCCGCCATTCTGGCGACGGCGCTTGCCGACCGGCTGGCCGAAGCCTTCGCCGAGGCGATGCACCGCAAGGTGCGGACCGAGCTGTGGGGCTACGCGCCGGACGAGCCGTTCGACGTGGATAGGTTGATCGCCGAGCAGTACCGCGGGATTCGTCCCGCGCCCGGCTATCCGGCCCAGCCCGACCACACCGAGAAGGCGACGCTCTTCAAGCTGCTGGACGCCAACGCGGCCACAGGCATGGAATTGACCGAGAGCTTCGCGATGAATCCGCCGGCCAGCGTCTCGGGCCTCTACTTCTCTCATCCGGAGGCGCACTACTTCGGCGTCGGCCGGATCGAGAAGGATCAGGTCGAGGACTATGCTGCCCGCAAGGGCTGGGACCTGAAGACCGCCGAGCGCTGGCTGGCTCCGATCCTCAACTACGAGCCGGCTTAGGCTTCACGGCCCGGGCGCTCTAGCGTCCGGGCTGCGGCGAGCCGAAGGTCGTCCCCGAGGTCAGCGGTGCGCCGACGCTGCTGTAGTGGCTGCTTAAGGCCCTCGTGACGGCGCTGGACAGGCGGTCCATATCCGCCCCGGCCACCAGTTGGTCGCCCACCACGAAGGTCGGAGTGCCTTTGATGGCGATGTCGGCCGCCAGGGCGCGGGTGTCTCGGATCTGCTGGTCTATCGCTTCGGCGCTCGCTGACGCGCGGGCCGCGGCCGGGTCGACCCCGACGCTGCGCAGGGCCTGGTCGATTCGGTCCTGGTTCAGTTCTTTCGACGTCATCAAGGCCTGGTAGACCTGAATTCCCTTCGCCTTGGCTTCGGGGGTGAGCGACATCCTCGCGGCCCAGTCCGACGTGCTTCCCAGCAGGGGATAAGGTTTCAGGACGACGCGAATGTCGGGGCGATCACGTATCAGCTTCAGTATTTGCGGCGCCGCCGCGCGCGAATACGGACAGCGATAGTCGAAGAACTGTACGACCGTGACCGTACCGGCCGGATTGGCCACGATATCTCTCGGGTCACGCTCAAGTTGTTCGCGGCGGCGCGCAATTGTCGCGGGAACTTCTCGAGCCCTTTTCTCCTTTAGTTTGAGTGCGGCCTCCTGAATCACCTCCGGGTGATCGAGCAGATAGGCTCGCAGCCGATGGTCGAAGGCCGTGTCGGCGACTTTATCGCAGCCGGCCAATGCCAGGGCGATGATCAGAAAGCTGAGAGATCGTGGAGTCATCTATTCGTAGTCATTGCAGGATGAGCCTGCGTCTGCCGGAATTCTTTCCGATATCTGTGTAACGATGGTTAATGCCCAAGTAACCAAGGAAATAAACCATCAAGTTTAAAGGCGTGTACAC
>JAEXKM010000430.1 GCA_023445705.1 Pseudomonadota bacterium | reverse complement strand
CGCAACACCCTGGCCCCCCAGCCGCTCAGGGACCAGCGTCCCGGTGATCATCAAGTTAGGCGGATTCAGGTTGTAGGTGACGACCGCCAGGTCGCCGTCTATCGGCAAGCGGCTGATGACAATCCGGGCGTGGGGCGGTGGTCGCCACAGCGTTGGTGGCGTCCCCGGGGCACCACCGCGACGTCCAACCCCATGTCGATCCGAACTACTCCGTCGCGCAGGCACTGGGCGAAGGTTGCCTCAAACGGCAAAGCCCGGCGGCCGGGGGCTTTGAACACCGGCCCGATATAGGCCTCGTTCCAGGCGTGCATCTCGTCCATCGAGCCAAGCACGCCCGCGAGCGGCGGAATGTCTTTGCCAGTGCGAGCCCGACATGCGCCCGGCACTCGCCGAGATAGGCGTGCACATGCAAGTCTGCCTTTGGGATCTGGCGAACAGCAGCGAGGTCGCCGGTCTCTAACGCCGCCATGAATTTCACGCTCTCGCTCGTGCGCGAGGTAGCGTCGCCGGTGGTCCCCGACATCTCCATCATGCATCTCTGCCTGAGTTTCACGACAGTTTGCGGCGGGATCCGCACCCGATAAGCCCACTAGCTAGATGCGTATTCCCTCATCTGCCCGACTTAGGTTTTGGTCCCGCCTGCGCCATGTCTGGACGGCTCCCCTTTGGCAAGGTTGATCTGAGAGCTCTGTGATCGTTGGTCGGTGCGGCCATGTCTTCGACCTGTTGGTGCGGTGCATGGACCGCTGGCCATGATGCCCTCCGCGAAGCCAGGTCCCGACCAATAGCACGCGCTTGAAGGCGCACTGGCGCTTTGGGTCCTCCCGCTTCCCGGTTCGACCGGTTCACATCACTCCTTCGTCGCCCTTCCCAAACTTGTCCGGCGCAGCGGCGCTCGATGTCTACGCCGCGCGCAGCTGCGGCTCTCGATAGGCCTCGCCGCTGGCCATGATCGCCCAGATCATCCGGCCCATTTTGTTGGCCAGCGCCACGGCGGCGATCTTGGTGGTTCGCCTGGCCATCAGCTGCGCGAGCCAGGGCCGCTTGCTCCCGTGTCGCTCGGCGTAACGGATGACCGACAGGGCGCCGAGCACCAGCAGTTGGCGCAGGTATCGGTTGCCCTGCTTTGTGATCCCGCCAAGCCGTTCTTTACCGCCGCTGGAGTTCTGTTTCGGCACCAGGCCGATCCAGGCGGAGAGGTTGCGGCCGGATCTAAAGGCATGGGGATCGGGCACGCTGGCCACGATCGCGCTTGCGAGCACCGGTCCGACGCCTGGCACAGCCATCAGTCTGCGGCCGACATCTGTCGCCCGTGCGCTCGCCAAGATCATGCGGTCGGTCTCCAGGGCCTGGCATGCAACGGCACATGCTCATCGGCATCATCTCGGATGATCTCGACCAGGCTCTGCAGCCCCAGCCTGCCGATCGGCGCCGCAAGGCCGAATCCCGCCATGTGCGCCCGGATCGTGTGGAGAGTTCGATCCGGTGACGCATCAGGGTCATGCGGGTCCGATGGATCACCAGCACGCTCTGCTGCTCGGGCGATTTCACCTCGACGAAGCGCATGCTGGGCCGGGTCGCGGCTTCGCAGATCGCCTCGGCATCGGCTGCATCGTTCTTCTGCCGCTTCAGATAGGGCTTCACGTACGAAGGTGACATCAGCTTCACCTCGTGGCCCAGTTCCCCCAGCCGGCCGCCCCAGTGGTGGGCTGTCGCGCAGGCCTCGATCCCCACCAGGCAGGGAGGCAACTTCTCAAAGAATGGGATGAGCTTGGCGCGGGTCAGCTCCGCTGGACGACGACCCGGCCTTCAGCATCGACTCCGTGGACCTGAAACACCGACTTGGCGATGTCCAATCCCACTGTGACCACCTCTTCCATGGCGCTCCTCCATTTCGGCCGCAGCAATGCTGCGACCAGGGTGGGGAACCGTCCACGGCATCAACAGCAGACCTTAGCCCTCCGCTGAAGAGCCGACTCTCAGCTCACCGCTCAATCAGCCGCCGATGCTGAAGCGATACGGCGCGTCGCGTCCAATGGCGTCATCCACAACGACGCTGCGGCCCAGCGGCGGAAATGCGCGCTGACGGCAGTCTGCGCGATCGCAGATCTTGCAGCCGGGACCGATCGGCGCGTAGGCGCCTGATGGGCCGACATCCAACCCATCGGCGTAGATCAGACGATCGGCGTGACGCAGGTCGCAGCCAAGCGCGATCGCGAACTGCGGCTCGGTCTTTCGAAATCCCGCCGCCTCGCCGCCGACCGTGCGCGCCATCCAGAGGTAGCGTCGGCCATCGGGCATTTCAGCAAGCTGGCGCGAGAGATGACCGGGCCGCGCGAACGCCTCGTAGAGGTTCCACAGCGGACAAGAACCGCCCAGCCTTGAGAAGTGAAAGTCGGTTGCGGACTGCCGCTTGGAGATGTTTCCCGCGCGGTCGGCGCGTACGAAGATGAACGGCACGCCGGTCGCGCCGGGGCGCTGCAGCGTGCTGAGGCGATGGCAGATCGTCTCAAAGCCAAAGCTGAACTGCGCCGCCAGCGCTTCGACGTCATAGCGCCTTCGCTCGGCCGCCTGCAGAAAGGCGGCGTAGGGCAGAATGACGGCGCCCGCGAAGTAGTTCGCGAGCCCCAACCGCGCCAGCGCTCGCGCTTCGGTGCTGAGCGACGCGCCCTCGAGCTCCAGATCCAGCAGGTCGTCGTATTCGAGAAAGGCCAGTTGGGTGGCGAGCTGGAACACACGCTGGCCTTCGGTCAGCCGCTCCGACAGGCGTAACCGACGGGTCGCGGCATCGAACTGCCGTCCGATGCGCGTCTCGGTGATCTCGACCACCACCCTATGGCGCCGCTCAAGCCGCGCCGTCAGAGCCGCGGCCGAGGCGCCGGGACGCCCCCCCTCCTCCAAGGCCAAGGCCTCGGCGGCGCCGTCGAGGCGGACGACGTGATTGCGCTTCGCATAGAAGAAGTCGCGAACCTCCTCATAGGGCGCTGGTGAACCGGCGGATTCATCGCGCCCATCGCCCAGGCGGCTCGCCGCGACATGGGCTTGCTCCAGCGCCTGACGATAGCGTTGGTGTAGGCCGGTGATGAGCCTGGCGGCAGCCGGCATGTTCATGGCGAGGGATCGCAGTTCAGATTGGGCAAGCTCCTCGCCCGGCGCTGCATCGAGGCCCGCCTCCCGCAATTGAGCGACCAGGCGCGCCTCGTCCTCGTCGGAGAACATCTGCACGTCCAAACCGAACGCGGCGTTGAGCTTGAGCAGCACGGCCACGGTCAGCGGACGCTGATTGTTCTCCAGCTGATTCAGATAGCTGGGCGAGAGCCCCAGCGCGCTGGCGAGGGCGGTCTGGGTCATCCCCCTCTCCTCGCGCAGCCGCCGAAGCCGTACGCCCATGAACATTTTTCGGGCGGGATCACTCATTTGCAGACTTCGCAGATTTGCAATGCAACCTTCGCTGAACCTCGCAAATTCAAGCCTTCATGGAGCTTCAGCGATGCGTAGATTGCGAATACTCCACTCAAAGGCAAGCCTTGCATGAACGCTCCGCTGATCAGCCGTCGGCCCCGCGCCGGGTGCTTCTCGACGCCGATCTTCCCCGCCCAGGCCAACCACTATGGGACTTTGTTCGCGGGCGACGCCTTGAGCCTCATGTGCCGCGCCGCGGTGCTGGCGGCCGCGGAAGAGGCCGGCGGCGATGTGGTCATGGCCGCCAGCAGCGGCATCGCCTTCAAGGCGCCGGTTCGCGTCGGCCAAGTCCTGCACCTGTCGGCGCGCATCGTCCGCTCGGGGCGCACGTCTCTCACGGTCAGTGTGGAAGGGACGGCCGGCGACCTCGGTCGCCAGGAGGCCGTTCCGGTTTTGGAGGGACTTTTCCAGATGGTCGCGGTCGACGCCGGCGGCCGCCCTCACCCATTCGCCCAAGCGACAGATCGAGGCGATCAAAGTCCCATGTCTCACCGCAACTCCCTCGAGCAAGGCTGAGGCGCGCGGCCTTGTTCCGACACATCACGGGCTCTCCATCCCGCGATGACCTCCGGCGCCGCCAGCAACGCCTCGATGGTCGCCGGCGCGTAGGTCGATAGGCTGACGAGCGCCCTGCTTGGGCGGATGAAGGCTGCGCCCGACCTGGGCAGACGGCCATCCTTGCTCCAGCGCAGACGCTCGGCGGCTGAGATGCCCAGGATCCGCTCGACGTGCTTCTGCCCGATTGGTTTGGCGGCGATACGTTCAAGTCCGCGCTGTAGGGCTCCCGCCAACTCGGCAGCGGCCGCGAGCGCCTCGACAGGAAAAACGCAACGATCAAGCCGTAGATCAGCGCGGCCGCCCGCGTTGTTCATCAGTCGGCGAAGCAAGGCGCTTCGCTCTCCGGCATGAACCTCAAGTCCGATCGGCAAGGGATCGGGAAGCACCAGCCGGACCTCAACCCCGCCCTCAGCGGCTTCGAGGACCGCATAGACCAGCTTGGCGCGCTGGGCCGTCGCGAGCGGGATCATAGGCGAACGGCGCTCTCGGTCGGCGTCGTCATGGCGCGCCCAGCGGTGATGGCGAACGGGGCGACTGACCGAGGGGGGCTATGGTGTGAAAGTCGCTGGAGTGGAACACCAACGGCATGATCCCATCCGCGGCCGCCGTCCGGTGGAGACGGAAGAGGACGATGTCGTGATCGCCGGCGGCGATCTCGTTCTCGACCGAGCATTCCAGCCAGGCCGCAGCGTTCGCCAGGAACAAGGCGCCTTCAGGGGTCACTTCGTAGTCCAGTCCCTGGAAGCGGTCGCCAGCCTTCTGCGCCAGCTGACGCGCTGTCGCGGCGTGGCTGTTGCCGAGGAATGAAATCCCCAGACGCGTGCACGAGCGCAAGTCCCGCCAGGTCGCAGAGCCATGCTTGATGCACACTGACACCAACGCCGGCTTGAGCGAGATTGCGACGAAGGCGCTGGCGGTCATGCCCGCGGGCCTGCTTTCCACCATCGCGCACAGCGCAGTGACGCCTGTTGGAAAACGCCCGAAGACACGGCGCAGCTCGGCGTCTTCGCTGATGTCGTTCAGCATTATCATGGTGTCGAATCCTCGACCGCCGGCTTCAAAGGAACAGCGACGACAGCCGTCTCGGGGCGCTGGCCGTAGCGCTGGGCGAGCGCGGCGCAGACCATCAATTGCATCTGGTGAAACAGCATGAGCGGGAGAACGATCAAACCGACCGTGCTGGCCGGGAAGATGATGTTCGCCATCGGCAGGCCGCTGGCCATGCTCTTCTTGGAGCCGCAGAAGACGATGGCGATCTCATCCTCGACCGTGAAGCGCAGAAGGCGACTCGCCGCGGTCGTTAAGGCCAGCACGATCCCCAGGAGGATGAGATCCAGCACGATGACGAGCGCCAAGCTCTGCGGCGTCACCTTGCTCCAGATTCCGGCGACGACGCCGGCGCTGAACGCTGAGTAGACGACCAGAAGGATCGAGCCGCGATCAACAAGCATGGTCAGCGTCTTCTGACGGCTCAGCCAATCGCCGATCAGCGGCCGCGCGCACTGGCCCCCGACGAATGGCAGGAGAATCTGCAAGGCGATGTCGCGCACCGCGTCCAGCGACATCCCGCCCGAGCTAGCGCTCAGCAGCATCGTCGCGAGCAAGGGCGTGATCACCACGCCGGCCAGGTTTGAAACCGACGCGCAGCAGAGCGCGGCCGGAACATTGCCGCGGGCGATCGAAGTGAAGGCGATCGATGACTGCACCGTTGAGGGAAGTAGGCACAGGAACATCAGCCCCGTGGCCAAGCCGTTCTCGAGATGACCGCCAGTCAGCTTGACGACTCCTAAGCCGACCAAGGGGAAGACGACGAAAGTGGTGGCGAAGACGAGGCTTTGCAGTCGCCAGTGCGTAATGCCGGTCCAGATCGCCTTCGGGGAAATCCGAGCGCCGTAGATGAAAAACAGGAGGGCGATGGCGGCGCGCACCACCTGATCGAGCACGTCCTTCCCCAGCCCCCGCGCGGGAACAACGGCAGCAACCGCCACCATGGCCATTATGGCGACAATGTAGGGATCCAGCCGCAGCCGGCGCAGAAGCGTATTCATACTGGGTACCTGAAGTGGGACGTGGGGCGTTCAGGCGTCGTCACCAGACGTGAACGACGCCTTCGGCCCTTCAGGCCGCGAGTTCCTTACGGATGATCTCGGCGCCGGCGGCCAGCGCCTTCAGCTTGCCGTTCGCCACGCGCCGAGACAGGGGCGTCATGCCGCAGTTGGTGGACGGATAGAGCTTGTCGGCGTCCACGAACTGAAGCGCGTTGCGCAGCGTGTCGGCGACCTGCTCCGGCGTCTCGATGGTGTCGGTGGCCACGTCGATGGCCCCGACCATCACCTTCTTGCCGCGGATGAGCTCGATCAGGTCCATTGGAACCCGCGAGTTGTGGCACTCAAGCGAGATGATATCGATCTTCGACTTCTGCAGGTTGGGGAAGGTTTCTTCGTACTGCCGCCACTCCGAGCCCAGGGTCTTCTTCCAGTCCGTGTTGGCCTTGATCCCGTAGCCGTAGCAAATGTGGACGGCCGTCTCGCACTTGAGCCCTTCTGCGGCCTTCTCCAGAGCGGCGATGCCCCAGTCGTTCGCCTCATCGAAGAAGACATTGAAGGCCGGCTCGTCGAACTGGATGATGTCGACGCCCGCCGCCTCCAACTCTTTGGCTTCTTCGTTGAGAATTCTGGCGAATTCCCAAGCCAGCTTTTCGCGGCTCTTGTAGTGGGCGTCGTAGAGGGTATCGATCATCGTCATGGGACCGGGCAGCGTCCACTTGATCGGTTGATCGGTCTGCTCGCGAAGGAACTTGGCGTCCTCGACGAACACCGATTTCGGGCGGGACACGGCCCCCAAAACCGTCGGCACGCTCGCATCATAGCGATTGCGGATTCGGACGGTCTCGCGCTTCTCGAAATCGACTCCGTCGAGATGCTCGATGAACGTCGTGACGAAGTGCTGGCGCGTCTGCTCGCCGTCGCCGACGATGGCGATGCCCGCCCGCCGTTGATCGTCCACGGCCAGGCGCAGGGCGTCCTGCTTGCCGGCGACCAGCTCCTCGCCCTGCAGTTTCCAGGGCGACCAGAGGGTTTCCGGCTGCGCAAGCCAGGAAGGTTTCGGCAAGCTGCCGGCGGTCGACGTGGGCAACAGAATTTTCATGATGGCGAACCTTGTGTTCTTCTACTGATCAAGCGGCGAAGCGGGCGGACCATTGCTCAAGCACGGTCCGATACGGCTTGATGAAGCGCTCTTCGGCAAATTTGCCCTGTTCTATGGCCAGCCTGCTGCGCTCTTCTCGGTCATAGACAATTCGAGTGAGAGAATAGTCGTCATGCTTCAGACTCGGCTTGTAGTGCTCTGCAGCGACCGAGTTGGCGTTATAGATTTCAGGCCGATAGATCTTCTGGAAGGTCTCCATCGTGCTGATCGTGCTGATCAGCTCGATGTTGGTATAGTCGCCCAGCAGGTCGCCGATGTGGTAGAAGGCGAACGGCGCGACGCTGTCGCGCGGCATGAAGTAACGGACCTTCATGCCCATCTTGGCGAAGTACTCATCGGTCGGCGAGAATTCGTTATTCTCGTACTCTATGCCGAGAATGGGGTGCTCGTTTCCGGTGCGGTGATAGGTCTTGTTGCTTGAAACGCTCAGGCAGATGACAGGCGGCTTCTTGAAGCGATCCTTGTAGGCGCGCGAGTTCAGGAAAGACTTGAAAAGGTTTCCGTGCAGATCGCCGAATCCGTCCGGCGCGCCAGCGCCCGGATGGTTCTTGAGGTGCTCCAGAAGGACAACGCTGAAATCATAGTCACGGACGTAGGAGGAGAAGTTGTTGCCGACGATCCCCTCGATGTGATCGCCGGTTTTCTTGTCGAGGACGCTCGTCTGAAGGATCTCGATCACCGGAAACGCATCGATCTTGCCTTCCGTCCCGACATTCATCTCGACCGAAATGATGGTGAGCTCGACGGCGTAGCGATCCCCTTCGGGATTGTCCCAATGCGCCAAGGCGTTGAAGCGGTTGTCGATCATCCGCAGGGTGTTGCGCAGGTTCTCCTGGCGGCTCTCCCCCCGGGCCAGATTGGCGAAGTTGGTCGTGATGCGCGTGTTGTCGACAGGACGATAGTCCTCGTCAAAGGCGATGCTCTTCAGGGAAAATGTAATCTGGCTATCCGTCATGGCCTGACACCTGCTTTTGCCGGGCGGGGGAATTGACGGAAGAGCGCGCAAGATCGCCGAGCCCTGGCGGTGCTTGAGCCGCAGGCCTTGGTTCATGCGCGATCCACCGGAGGAACCCCCGTCCGAGGAACGTTATGGCGTCGAAGGCAGGTCTCCTGGCTTGCGGGTCATCGCGGTGGCTCCGGCCTTCCCGAGCCTCTTGCGGAAGCTCAGTGACACAATTTGGAGCCGCCACTCGCCGCTTACAGTTGCGGGGGCAGCGCCGGACTCCGCCCCGAAGGACATCACCGGCTTCCCGTCTTAGCCCCGCTGTCACGCCTGAAGCGGGGAACCTCGACACTATGATTCAACACCATCGCAGGCGCGGAGTCAATAATGACATAAAGATATCTTTATATCGTTATGCCGTAGTTGATGATCCGCCTATCGGCGCATCGGCAGCGGGGGTGAGGCCCGTGCGTGCGGCGTATCGCTCGATCCAATCCACCGTCCTGGCGACTCCGCCGAACGGATAAAAGTGCAGCCGCACCGCGCCGTGTTCCTTGCAGAGGCCCGCCGCCAGGCGGTCGACGAAAGTGTCCGGCCCGGCCGTCCCGAGCATTCTGCCCAGGGAGCCCCCATACTTCGCGAGAACTGAAGCCGACGCCCCTACCCCGCATTGGGCGGCGAAGCGCACGAGGGTGGCGATTCCGGCCGGGCCGGGAACGCCGATCCGCACCGGATAGTCGAGCCCGTACGCCCGCAGCACCCTCAGCCATGACAGGACCGCATCGGCGTCGAAAGCGAACTGCGTAACGATCAGCGGCGCCATGCCCCGATCCTCAATGCTGCGACACTTGGCCTCCAGAACCGACCAGCACTGCGCCTCGCTCATCACGCGATGGCCTTCCGGATGACCGCCACACCGACCACCTTGACGCCAGAGTGCTCGAACAACCCTGTCGCGATCATAGAAGCGCTGTCGGGGTATGGCCCTAGCGGGCTCGACGGGTCTCCCGCCACCACAAAGCAGCGCTCAATTCCGGCGTCGGAGACCGCCTGGGAGAGAAAGTCTTCGAACTCTGCGGACGAGGCGATCCTTCGGGCGGAGACATGCGGCATGGGTTCAAAGCCCAGGCGACGAACGGCCCGCACGGCGGCGATCCTCATCTCGTTGCTTTCGCCAGGCAGGTAGGGAATGGCGATAGGCGCGTCAGCCCAGATCCTCGGCGCTGCTTGGCTCAGAGCTGGTATGTCCCTCGCCGTCACCTCCAAGGAATAGGCTTCCGTAACGCCAGATGGAGTGTCCAACCACTTGGGGTGGATCAGAGGCCTGCTCATCGCACTCTTGGAATTGCCAACTTGCCGGAAGCTGTCTCTAGGACTCCTGCGGCACGCCCTCAGGGATGATGGTCTTTACGATCGACTCGTCCAGGGCCTCGTAGTCGTGCAGGCCGATCACGTCGTAGAGCTCGGCGCGAGTCTGCATCTGGTCGACGACCTTGTGCGCGCCGCCGTCGCGCGCGATCGCCGCGTAGAGATTTTCCTGAGCCTTGTTGGCCACGCGCAGGCTGGAAACGGGCCAGATGACCATCTTGTAGCCCATCACCTCGAATTCGCTGGCCGTGTAGAACGGCGTCTTACCGAATTCGGTCATGTTGGCGAGCAGCGGCGTGCCCTGCATGGCCTTGGCGAACTTCTCGAACATTTCACGGGTGTTGAGCGCCTCAGGAAAGATGGCGTCCGCGCCCGCGTCGACATAACGCTTGGCGCGATCAACGGCGGCGTCAAATCCCTCGACGCCCGCGGCGTCGGTGCGCGCCACGATGACAATGTCGCGGCTGGCCTTCTTCGCGGCGGCGACCTTGGCGGCCATGTCGTGCGCAGACACCAGGTTCTTGCCGTTGAGATGCCCGCACTTCTTCGGCAAGATCTGATCTTCGAGGTGAACCGCCCCGGCCCCAGCGTCCTCGAAGGTGCGCACCATGTGCATCACGTTGAGCGCCTCGCCGTACCCGGTGTCGCCATCCACGAGCAGCGGCAGTCCCGAAGCCCGGACGATCTGGCGGACAAAGAAGGCCACCTCATCCACCGTGATGATCCCGAGATCGGGCAGGCCCATTGAGGCGGTCATCGCCGCCCCAGACAAGTAGAGCCCCTGGAACCCCGCCCGTTTCGCCTGGATCGCGGCCTGGCCGTTGTGAGCCCCGGGTAGTCTGTAAATGCCCGGCTGCGCCAGCGCTGCGCGGAAGCGTTTGCCCGCGCTTTCGGTCGGCAGGTCGTCTGCAACGAGATACGGCATGGAACTCCTTGGCCCTAGAGCGCGTCTGCGCGCTGGGCGAGCGGCCTGAACTTGAGATTTTCCGGCCCGGTGTAGTTGGCCGACGGTCGAATGATCTTGTTGTCGAGACGCTGCTCGATCACGTGCGCAGCCCACCCCGAAGTGCGGGAGATCACAAACAGCGGCGTGAACATCGCGGTCGGCACGCCCATCAGATTGTAAGATACGGCCGAGAACCAGTCGAGGTTCGGGAACATGGACTTGGCGTCCCACATCACGCTCTCGATCCGCTCGGCGACGGCGAACTGACGCTGCGCGCCGGCCTCGTCGGCGAGTTCCTTCGCGACCCTCTTGATGACGACGTTGCGCGGATCGGAGATCGTGTAGACCGGGTGTCCGAAGCCGATGATCACTTCCTTGCTTTCGACGCGCCGGCGAATGTCCGCCTCGGCGTCATCTGGCGTCGCGTAGCGCTTCTGGATTTCGTAGGCCACTTCGTTGGCGCCGCCGTGCTTAGGCCCCCGCAGCGCGCCGATGCCGCCGGCGATCGCCGAGTACATGTCCGAACCGGTGCCGGCGATGACCCGGCAGGCGAAGGTCGAGGCGTTGAACTCATGCTCAGCGTAGAGGATCAGCGAGGTGTGCATGGCCCGCACCCAGCTCTCCGTGGGGGCGCGCCCGTGGAGCAGGTGCAGGAAATGCGCGCCGATACTGTCGTCGTCGGTCTCGACTTCGATGCGTCGGCCGTTGTGCGCGTAGTGGAACCAGTACAGGAGCATGGAGCCAAGGCTGGCCATGAGACGGTCGGCGATATCGCGGGCGTCCGGCACATTGTGGTCAAGCGCCTCGGGAAGCACGCACCCCAGCGCCGAGACCCCGGAGCGCATCACATCCATCGGATGGGCCGCCGCGGGAATGGCTTCGAGCACTTGCTTCACGCCTTGCGGCAGCCCGCGCAGCCCGCGCAGCTTGGCCTTGTATGCGACCAGCTGCGCTGGCGTCGGAAGGTCGCCATGCACCAGGAGGTGGGCGATTTCCTCGAACTCGGCGGTCTCGGCGAACTCGAGAATGTCATACCCGCGATAATGCAGGTCGTTGCCCGACCGGCCCACGGTGCACAATGCGGTGTTCCCGGCGGTCACGCCGGAGAGAGCGACCGACTTCTTGGGCTTGAAAGCGACTTCGCTCATCGGATCCTCTTGCCTAGTGGGAAGCGCGCCGGTGCGGAGCGCGCGACCGATCGATTTTTGGGTTTCAACTGGCCCGCGAGCGCCTTCCTGCGCTCCTGCAGATAGCGTCGCAGGAATGGCGAGGGCTTGGCCTTACGGATGTGCACTGGCCTGAGCGCCATGTCCGCGTCAGCGCACAACCGGGCCCGGCTTAGAACTCTGAACGGGGGTGTTCGACCGAGAGCCATGCCGACCTTATCGGCGCGCCCAGGAACGACGGATACGGCTGAAAAAGCGAAGAAATGCGAGCATGAACCTGCAAACCCGCAAACTTTGCGAACGGCACCGGCAAGCGCTCCCGCATCACGCTTCGGCTTGTCGCGCCTCGTCAGGCTACAGCGCTAGAATGCGTCCTCTGGAACGCGGATCCAGCCTTCCATCAGGATTCGGGCGCTGCGGCTCATGATCGCCTTGGAGACGGTCCAGTCGGCGCCGATCCGCCGCGCCTCGGCGCCCGCTCGAAGAACGCCAGAGGGATGTCCAAAGCGCACCGCTTGGCGTCCGCCGCCACCGGCGGCCTGGTTGACCAGGGTGCCAGGCACGGCCGCCGCCGCCGCGATCGCGACCGACGCTGTGCCCATCATGGCGTGGTGCAGTTTACCCATAGAAAGCGCGCGGACGAGAAGATCGATCTCGGCGGCCTTGATCGACTTACCGCTCGACGATGCAAAGTCGCGCGGCGGCGCTACGAACGCGATCTTTGGAGTGTGCTGCCGCTTAGCCGCGCCGTCGAGCGTGTCGATCAGGCCCATCCGAAGCGCGCCGATCGCACGCAGGGTTTCGAAACGGGCGAGCGCCGCAGAATCCCCGTTAATGTCCTCGCGCAGCTCGGCGCCGGTGTAGCCGATGTCGGCGGCGTTCACGAAGATCGTCGGAATGCCGGCGCTGATCAGGGTCGCCCTCAGTTTGCCGCCAGGCGCGATGTCTGTCGGGACGTCGAGTTCGTCGACCAGATTCCCGGTCGGGAACATCGAGCCCCCCTCCCCGTCCTCTTCGGCGGGATCGACGAATTCCAGCACGATCTCCGCGGCCGGAAAGGTCACGCCGTCGAGCTCGAAATCCCCGGTCTCCTGCACCTGCCCGCCTGAAACCGGGACGTGCGCGATGATGGTCTTGCGGATGTTGGCCTGCCAGATCCGCACGACGCAGGCGCCGTTCTCGGCGCGCGACGGATCCACGTAGCCGGCGTGGATGGCGAAGGCTCCTGCGGCGGTCGAGAGATTGCCGCAGTTGCCCGACCAGTCGACGAAGTCCGTGTCGATGGCGACCTGGCCGTACAGATAGTCGACATCGTGGCCCGGCTCGGCGCTCCTGGACAGGATCACGCACTTGCTGGTGCTGGACGTGGCGCCGCCCATGCCGTCGATCTGGGCCGCGTAGGGGTCGGGGCTGCCGATAACGCGTTGGAACAGTCGATCGCGCGCCGCCCCCGGAATGCGGCAGCGTTCGGGGAGGTCTTCGAGCCGGAAGAACACGCCCTTGCTGGTGCCGCCCCGCATGTACGTGGCGGGGATACGGATTTGGGGAGCCCTCGACATCAGGCGGCGTCCGATTCCGCCGCCAGGAAGTCCTGGGCGAAGCGTTGCAGCACACCGCCCGCCTCGTAGATTGAAACCTCTTCGGCAGTGTCGAGGCGGCAGGTCACCGGAGCCTCGATCGTCTCTCCATCGGCCCGATGAATGACCAACGCCAGGTCGGCGCCCGGCCTGCGCTCACCAACGACATCGTAGGTCTCGCGACCGTCCAGGCCCAAGCTCAGGCGCGTGACGCCCGGCTTGAACTCGAGCGGCAGCACGCCCATGCCAATCAGGTTGGTGCGATGGATGCGCTCGAAGCCTTCGGCGACGATGGCCTCCACGCCCGCCAGACGCACGCCCTTGGCCGCCCAGTCGCGCGACGATCCCTGGCCGTAGTCGGCGCCGGCGACGATGATCAGAGGCTGCTTCCGGTCGAGGTAGGCTTCAATCGCCTCCCACATCCGCATCACCTTGCCGTCCGGCTCGACACGGGCGAGCGAGCCCTTCTTCACCTGCCCGTCGACGACAGCCATCTCGTTGACCAGTTGCGGGTTCGCGAAGGTGGCGCGCATGGCCGTGAGATGATCGCCGCGGTGTGTGGCGTAGGAATTGAAGTCCTCTTCCGGCACGCCCATCCGGGTCAGGTGCTCCCCCGCCGCCGAACTGGCGAGGATCGCGTTCGATGGCGAGAGGTGGTCCGTGGTGATGTTGTCCGGGAGGATGGCCAGCGGCCGCATGCCCTTGAGCGTACGCGGGTTCGCGGCCAGAGCGCCGACGCCTTCGGTGTCCCAATAGGGCGGCCGGCGGATATAGGTCGACTCCGGGCGCCAGCCGTAGAGCGGGCTGACTTTCGTGGCCGCCGAGGACCGACGGGCGAACATCGGCTCGTAGACCTCGCGGAACTGCTCGGGCCTCACGCTGGCGGCGACGACCGCGTCAATCTCGTCGTCGGTCGGCCACAGATCCTTCAGGTGGATCTCCTTGCCCTGAGCCACGCCCAGCACGTCCTGCTCGATGTCGAAGCGTATGGTGCCGGCGATGGCGTAGGCGACGACCAGGGGCGGAGAAGCGAGGAACGCCTGCTTGGCGTAAGGATGTATGCGCCCGTCGAAGTTGCGGTTTCCGGACAGAACCGCAGTCGCGTAGAGGTCGCGGTCGATGATCTCCTGCTGGATCTTCGGATCAAGCGCGCCCGACATGCCGTTGCACGTCGTGCAGGCGAAGGCCACGATGCCGAAGCCGAGTGTCTCCAACTCAGAGAGCAGCCCCGACTCCTGCAGATAGAGCCGCGCCACCTTCGAGCCTGGGGCGAACGAAGTCTTCACCCAGGGCTTGCGCACAAGGCCCAGGGTGTTCGCCTTCTTAGCCAGCAACCCGGCCGCAACCACATTCCGCGGATTGGAGGTGTTGGTGCAGCTGGTGATCGCCGCGATGATCACCGCGCCGTCCGGCAGCAGGCCCTCGCGTTCTTCAGCGACCGCCGCCTCGAGCCCGACCGCGATGCCGCTTTCCTTGAGCGCGGCGGTCGGCAGCCGCCGATGCGGGTTGGAGGGGCCGGCCATGTTGCGAGCCACGCTGGAGAGATCGAACTCCAGCACCCGCTCGTACTCGGCGGTCTTGAGCGCGTCGGCCCATAGGCCGGTGACGCGAGCATAGGTTTCGACCAGGGCGACCTGTTCCGGCTCGCGGCCGGTGAGGCGCAGGTACTCGATCGTCTGCTGGTCGATGTAGAACATCGCCGCGGTCGCGCCGTACTCGGGACACATGTTGGAGATGGTCGCGCGGTCGCCGATCGAGAGGCTGTCGGCGCCCTCGCCGAAGAACTCGACCCAGGCGCCGACCACCCGCTCCTTCCGCAGAAACTCTGTCAGCGCCAGGACGATGTCCGTGGCGGTGATCCCCGGCGCGCGCCGGCCGGTCAGCTTCACCCCCACGATGTCGGGAAGGCGCATCATCGACGCGCGGCCCAGCATCACGGTCTCTGCCTCGAGACCGCCGACACCGACCGCGATGACGCCCAGCGCATCGACGTGGGGCGTATGGCTGTCGGTCCCGACGCAGGTGTCCGGAAAGGCGATGCAGTCCCGCACCTGAATCACCGGCGACATCTTCTCCAGATTGATCTGGTGCATGATGCCGTTGCCGGCCGGGATCACATCGACGTTCTCGAACGCCCGCTTGGTCCACTCGATGAAGTGAAACCGGTCTTCATTGCGGCGATCCTCGATGGCGCGGTTCTTGGCGAACGCCTCGGGGTCGAAGCCGCCGTACTCCACCGCCAAAGAGTGGTCGACGATCAACTGGGTCGGCACCACGGGGTTGATCTTGGCCGGATCGCCCCCTTCGTCGGCGATCGCATCTCGCAGACCAGCCAGATCGACCAGCGCCGTCTGGCCCAGGATGTCATGGCAGACGACCCGGGCCGGGTACCAGGGAAAGTCGAGATCGCGGCGCCGCTCGACGATCTGGCGCAGGGCCGCGTCGAGCTGCGCGGGCTCGCAGCGGCGGACCAGTTGCTCGGCAAGCACGCGAGAAACATACGGCAGGCCGTCATAGGCGCCCGGACGGATCGCATCGATCGCGGCGTGCGTGTCGAAGTAGTCAAGGTCCGTGCCCGGCAGAGGCTTGCGGAAGGCTGCGTTCATCAACACGGTTCTCTCAATTGGCGCGGCTCGCCCGTGCGCGTGACATGATTGAAAGAAGGGATCGACCGAACGCGCGCAAGTCGCGGAGGCGCTTGAAACGGCGAAGATTTGCGAAGCAATTACTGCAAATCAGCGAACCTTGCAAACTCAGACGAATGCTGAACCTCAGCTCTGGGACAACCAGCAGACCCACGCTAGAACCCGATCATGGCTGACCTTGATCGACCGATCCTTTCCCCGCCCGGCGGCGAGACCAAGGTGCTGCTGCACTCCTGCTGCGCGCCCTGCTCCGGCGAGGTGATGGAGGCGATGCTCGCTTCCGGCGTCGACTACACGATCTTCTTCTACAATCCGAACATCCACCCTGAGCGCGAGTACCTGTTGCGCAAGGATGAGAACGTTCGCTTCGCCGAGAAGCACGGCGTAGCGTTCGTCGACGCCGACTACGACACCGACAACTGGTTCGCCCGCGCCAAGGGTATGGAGTGGGAGCCGGAACGCGGCGTTCGTTGCACCATGTGCTTCGACATGCGCTTCGAGCGCACGGCCCTCCACGCCCACGAGCACGGCTTCCCGGTGATGACCAGTTCGCTGGGCATCTCGCGATGGAAGAACTTGAGCCAGATCAACGACTGCGGCCAACGCGCCGCCGGCCGCTACGAGGGGCTCAGCTACTGGGACTACAACTGGCGCAAAGGCGGCGGAGCTGCGCGCATGATCGAGATCTCCAAGCGCGAGGAGTTCTATCAGCAGGAGTACTGCGGTTGCGTCTATTCCCTGCGCGACACCAATCGCCACCGCCGCGAGACAGGCCGAGCGCCGATCAAGATCGGCACTCAGTTCTATCGCAAGGCTGACGACTGACGTAGGTGGCGACTTCACAGCCCTGCCTGTAGGCTGTCGCCGCCACAAGCATCCTGAGGGCCATGGCTGATACTTCTGTCGCCGAGCACGGTTTTGCAGTCGCCAAGGTGTTTCCGCCTCGAATGGTCCGGGCGAGCCAGGCCGATCTCTCCGATCACATCGATCGCGTCGCAAGAGCGCTGCACACACCGTTCGCGCGGAGCCGGCCGGAGCTCCCGCTAGCCGAGCGGCTGGACGAAATCGCCAAGACCGATAGAGCCTACGCCAACCTCTTACGGCTCGCGGTGCTGACCGACGCGCACCTCGGGCCAGCTCTGACCAATCTGGCGGAAGACCCGGTGCTCAAGTACGAAGCAGAACGCCACGCGGGACGGAAGCTAGGCGATACGACGGTGCGAGTTCGCGCCAACCTGAGCGCGTTCCCTGAACACCGTCACGCCTGGCACTCGGATGTCGCCATCGACGACGGCAGCGATTGCGGCCGACTAAGCGTCACCGCCTGGATCCCCTTGATGGATACTGGTCCAAACAGCGGCGGCCTTGAAATCGCCGTTGGTCGACAGCAGGCCCCCTTCCCGCATGTGCGGGCCAGCGACTTCCACATCGAAGAGGATTCGCTGGTTAACCTCCCTCGGGCGACACCGACCGTCGCTGCCGGCGAGGTTCTCTTCCTCGACCGGTTCACGCCCCACCGGACTTTGCCCAACACGGGCGCGGCCCGCTTTGCGTTGGTGGTCTGGATGAAGTCGGCTTAGCCGGAGGTTTCGTTCGCCGAGATGATTTCCCAAATGATCCGGGCCTGGCTGCCACCCGCGGCAGATAGGCCCTGAGTACGAGACCGGCCGGGTCTGCAATCAGACCATGTGGCATCCACTGCTATCGACCCTTCTCGGACGTTCGCAAAGTCCGCTTAGGGCGAGCGGTTTAGTCGCTTGTATCTCAGGACGTGAGCGTGCGCCTGCGGTGGTGGCTTCGACTTCACCATCCAAACGTTACAGCGAGCGCCTCAGGAGATCCGCAGTCTCCTTCAATTCCAGATCGTGTTGGAAATATTCAGTAGCGCTCTGGAGGTGTGCCGAAAGTTCTTCCACCTCGCGGTCGGAGGGATAACCTCCACGTTGGATTAACACGTCCGCGCCACGGAACAGGGTAACGTAGGCGTGGACGCTCACGCGCGACCGCGTGCGCTCCATGGTAATCGCGCGGTTCAACGCATCATGTGCGTCGGAGTACACCGCATTTGCGGAGAGGCCGGGCTGTCCGATCTGCGCCAAAAGCACCTTCCCAAGAGTAGTAAGCGGGTGCGGGTGTAGCTCGACAGCGACAGCGTGTCGGGCGTGCTGGACCGCCTCCTGCAAAAGATCGGCGTTTCGCTCTTGGCGGAAAATGGAAAGTTTGTATAGAGCAATTTGCTCCCAGTATCTAGAGTTCCATTGCCAGT